>NZ_QUHH01000018.1:94854-137231 GCF_003479515.1 Parabacteroides sp. AF14-59
ACCTGTAATGGCTAAGTCACTTTGATTAAGGGATAGCTCATTATTGATAATTATTGAAATATTCAAATCTGATAATAAATAAACTATGGCAACCGAAATAGAAAGAAAATTCATTGTTAAAGGGGACTTCTCTAAAGATGTCTATAGTTCTCAGCGGATTGTGCAGGGATATATCTGTTCCCAACCCGGTCGTACGGTACGTGTTCGTATCCGTGGCGATAAAGGGTATCTGACTATTAAAGGTCCGTCGGACGATAAAGGGTTGAGCCGTTATGAGTTCGAACAGGAAATACCATTGACGGATGCAGAGCAATTGCTGAAACTCTGTGAGCCGGGTGCCATAGATAAAGTACGTCATCTGATCCGTGCCGGACGACATACCTGGGAGGTCGATGTTTTTCACGGAGCTAACGAAGGATTGATCATGGCCGAAATAGAACTGGCCTCCGAAGACGAACCTTTCGAAAAACCGGAATGGATAGGAGAGGAAGTTAGTGGCGACCGCAGGTATTACAATTCGATGTTGACTAAAGAACCCTATACCGGGTGGGCGAAGAAACAATATTAATTTAAACAATAAAACACCATGAAGAAAATCTTATTATCTGTCCTGGCTGCTGCCTTATCGTTGCCTGCAATAGCGGACGAGGGTATGTGGTTGCTTCCGTTGCTCAAGCAACAGAAGTTTCCCGAAATGCAGGCACTAGGACTTAAATTGCAGGACTATGATATATATAGTCCTGATTCTGCATCCCTGAAAGATGCTGTCGTCATTTTTGGCGGAGGTTGTACGGGTGAAATCGTCTCGCCGGACGGTCTGCTGCTGACTAACCATCATTGCGGATATGGTCAGATCCAGCAGCACAGTACACTGGAACATGATTACCTGACGGACGGTTTCTGGGCAGTTTCCCGCGACCAGGAATTACCGAATCCGGGCTTGACTGTCACATTCATTGATAAAATAGAAGATGTCACCGATTATGTAAAGGCGGAACTGACAAAAGACACCGATCCGAACAGCATGAATTTCCTCTCTCCCAAATATCTGAATGGACTGGCTAAAACCAGGGTCGGCGAGAAGTTCCTGCAGGATAACCCCGGGACGGATGTCGAGATCAAAGCATTCTACGGAGGTAACGTATATTATATGTTCACGAAGAAAATCTATTCGGATATCCGATTGGTAGGTGCTCCTCCTTCATCTGTAGGTAAGTTCGGTGCCGATACCGACAACTGGATGTGGCCGCGTCATACCGGAGACTTCTCTGTATTCCGTGTATATGCCGATGTTAACGGTAATCCGGCAGAGTATTCTGAGTCGAACGTCCCGTTGCGTCCAAAGCGCTGGTTTAAAATCTCTATCAAGGGCGTTGAGGAAGACGATTATGCGATGATGATGGGTTTCCCCGGCCGTACCAATAAATATTATACCTCCTGGGAAGTAGCGGAGCGCCGTGATATCGACAATACGGTCCGTATCAATATCCGTAATCTCCGCCAGGAAGTCATGTTGGATGAAATGCTGAAAGACCCTTCTGTCCGTATCCAGTATGCAAGTAAATATGCCGGATCGACTAATGCCTATAAAAATGCGATCGGCAGTAACTGGGCGATTAAAAAGCGTAATTTCGAGCAGGTAAAGAAAGAGGAACAAGACCTTTTGATTGCCTGGGCACAGAAGAATAACGAAACAACCTATCCCGAAGCCTTGTCCACGTTGGAACAGATCGTTTCCGACCGTAAAGACCTGCGTTTTCGTAGCTGGATGTTGGATGAAGCGATCCTCCGTGGTATCGAGTTTACAAAGGTACCGGCGGAAGTACAATCCGTATGTAATGTCCTGAAAGGGAAAGACCGTAACGAACAGCAGAAGCAGATACGTTTGCTGGATATGTCTTATCACCGCTTTGCCGATAAAGACTATTCGCCGGAAGTAGACCGGAAGATAGCTAAGGTGATGTTGAAAGAATATCGCCGCCTGATCCCTGCCAAGTCTCAACCTGCTTACTTTGCTTTGATCGATAAAAAATTCAAAGGGGATGTCGACCGCTTTGTCGATTATCTCTTCGAAAAGTCTATCTACGGAAGTGAAGAGAACTTTGAAAAGTTCAAAACACGTCCGTCTGTTAAGACACTCGAGGAAGATCCCATGATTCTCTTTGCCAAATCGGTACAGGAAGAAAAAGCGAACCTGAATGCAGCATTGGCAGACTTTGACACTGGCTATGCCCTGGCACACCGGGAGTATGTGAAAGGTCTGTTAGCCATGTATCAGGATAAAGCGAACTTTCCCGATGCCAATTTCTCCTTACGTCTGACTTACGGGCAAGTAAAAGGCTATCGTCCGAAGGATGCAGTCTATTATAACTGCCAGACCACTCTTGACGGTGTCATGGAAAAAGAGGATTCGACAAATTGGGAATTTGTTGTTCCGGGCCGTTTGAAGGCTTTGTATGAAGCTAAAGATTTCGGTCGTTATCAATTGGCTGACGGAAGAATGCCGGTAGCCTTCAGTGCGACGACACATACGACCGGAGGTAATTCGGGAAGCCCGGTATTGAATGCGAACGGAGAGCTGATCGGTATTAATTTCGACCGTAACTGGGAAGGTGTAGGAGGCGATATCCAATATTTGCCCGATTATCAGCGCAGTATCATTGTGGATATCCGTTATGTCTTGTTCCTGATAGACAAATATGCCGGAGCAAGTTACCTGTTGAAGGAAATGGAACTGGTTGAATAGAAGGAAAGTAAACCTTTCTGGGTATAATAAAAAAAGCGAATGATCGATAATCACTCGCTTTTTTTATATTCTGAAATAATTAAAATATGCCTTTTTCCAGATCAGCCGCTTTAACGCGGAAAATATATCCGTTACGTGAGAATACTAATTCTCCGTCTTCTTTCTTTTTCTGGTTAACTAAGCGTTGAAAAGCTATATTGGCACCTTTTACTATATTCTCTTCAAATTCTCTTACTTCTTGTTCACTCATGATGTTCAAGTTTAGTGTAAATATCCGAATTATATATCTCTTTTTTATCCTTCCTGAATCCTTTGGCTATTACTTCCATCGGAGACATAGAATTGTCTGTTATCATCCAATAATCACTAATAGGGAGATATAGTTCAAACAAGTTGTGGATACCCGCCTCATATCTGCGACGGATTGTACTCTCCGGTATGTTATGACCACCGGCGGCCACTCTCATTTTTACCCGTTCCACTGCTAAATCCGGCGTATTCAACCAGAAATACAACAATGTAACATAATAACCTTCCCTTTGTGCTTCCCTGATCAGGTTTGCGACTGACCGGGTGGCGAGCGTAGTTTCCATTGCAAAAGTCTCACCGGCTGCGATGAGTTCCTTAATGCGTTTATACATAATACGGCTTGCTTCTACAGCTACGGCGATGCTATCTGCGTTAAAAGGGGAAAGCCCCTTGGCTATCTCGTCGGAGTTCACAAACTCTTTACACTTCAACATTTCCGGAAGAATTGTAAATGAAGCTGTGGTCTTCCCTGCTCCGTTGCAACCTGATATTATATATAAATATGGCACTATTTGCTGCTTTTTGACAGGGCAAATATAGATAATAGTTTTATATGTTGTACAATTTATTTCTCAAAAATAGTAAAAATGTGCAGAATTTGTACGAATAACCCGCCATTTCGTTGTTTCGGAGGCCTGTTTTGTTAATTTTAGACCCATAAAAGATCACTCATTATACTATCGGATATGAAAATTCCGTTGCGGGAAAGCGTGAGAATATCCTCTTTTTGGACGAGTAATCCCTGTTTGAGATAAGGGGAGGCCTGCTTCTTACAATAGATTAATTTGTCATTTCCGTACTGTCTTTGAATTTCGGTTAAACTGACTCCCCACATGGTACGAAGTCCGGTAATAATGAAATCATTGTAACGGGTGTTTATATCCAGTTCTTCCACTTCTATGTTCGGCAATCCCTTCTCAATCCCCCGGATGTAGGCCGGAAGGGAGGATATATTCCATTGGCGGCTTTTTCCGTTGTAGGAATGGGCAGACGGTCCTATACCCAGATATTTCTCGCCGGTCCAGTAAGAACTGTTATGGCGTGAGATCATTCCGGGACGTGCAAAGTTGGATATTTCATAGTGAAGATAGCCGTTTGCCGTCAGTCGGTCGATCAGGGAGGTGAAAAGAGTTACGCTGACCTCTTCTTCAACAGGAGATATCTTTCCCGCTTCCTTTAATTTATATAAGGCGGTCCCTTCTTCATATATTAAATGGTAAGCGGAAATATGGGGAATATCCAGGCGGATAGTCCTATCGAGGTTAGACTCCCATTCTTCCAATGTTTGTCCGGGTAAACCGTAGATCAGGTCGATACTTATATTCGACAGGCCGTTTTCCTTACATAACTCTACAGCCCGTAAAGCTTGTTCCCGGTTATGGCGGCGATTCAGGAAACGGAGGTCCTCTTCTTTGAAACTCTGTACCCCCATACTGATGCGGTTAAAAGGGAATGAACATAGAGAAGTCACATATTCAGGTGTCATATCATCCGGATTGGCTTCCAGCGTGATCTCAGAACAATGACTTACATCGAACAAGCGATGAATGGCATTGAATATGCGTTCGAAGTCTTTCGACTGTAGTTGCGAAGGTGTCCCTCCTCCGAAATAGATCGTTTCAAGCGGCTCGCCATCTATATAATCCTTCCGCATTTCCAACTCACGGATCAATGCGTCGACATACGGTTCTTTATATTTCATCTCCGTATTGGAGAAAAAATCACAGTACAAACAACGTTTTGCACAAAAGGGAATATGGATGTAAAGGCCTGCCATACTTTCTGTTTATTTCATGACAAAAGTAATGATTCTATTGTTTAAATCATAGGCCTGTTACATAACATAGTTCTCAAACAGGAGGCAGATAATTGCTTTTTTCCTGTACATTCTCTAATTTGCGGCCTCGTGAGTATTTCACGTAATGATATTTATTGTTAAACTCAAATTACCTGATATCATGAAAGTATACCAAACAAACGAAATTAAGAACATCTCTATCTTGGGAAGTTCGGGCTCTGGGAAAACCACTCTCGCTGAAGCAATGCTTTACGAGGGTGGAGTTATAAAACGTCGCGGCTCTGTAGACGCAGGAAATACGGTGAGCGACTATTTCCCGGTTGAGAAAGAGTATGGCTACTCAGTGTTCTCAACCGTTTTCAGTGTTGAATGGCAGGACAGGAAGCTGAATTTCATCGATTGCCCGGGTTCGGACGACTTTATCGGTGGAGCTGTTTCCGCTCTGAACGTGACTGATACAGCACTGATGGTGTTGAATGCCCAGTATGGAGTGGAAGTAGGAACATTGAACCAGTTCCGGTATACAGAACAATTTCATAAACCCGTTATTTTCGTTGTCAACCAGTTGGATAACGATAAAGCGGACTACGACGGAACTATTGCCCAGCTGAGAGATCAGTTCGGCAGCAAGATCGTTCCTATCCAGTATCCGGTGAATACAGGAGTAGCTTTCAATGCCATTGTCGATGTGTTGAAGATGAAGATGTATCGCTGGAAACCCGAAGGCGGTGTGCCTGAAGTATTGGAAGTTCCCGCAGAAGAAATGGATAAAGCAATGGAGCTTCATAAAGCACTCGTTGAGGCTGCTGCCGAGAATGACGATATGCTGATGGAGAAATTCTTTGAAGAAGGCACTTTAAGTGAAGACGATATGCGTGCAGGAATCCGTGCAGGTCTGGTGACCCGCAGTATGTTCCCTGTATTCTGTGTTTGCGCAGGACGTGATATGTGCGTTCGCCGTACTCTGGAATTCCTGGGTAATGTGGTGCCTTGTACCGATAAGATGCCTCGTCCGGTAACTACCGAAGGAGTGGAGGTTACTCCGGTGTCAGACGGTCCGACCAGCCTGTTCTTCTTCAAGACTACGGTAGAACCGCATATCGGCCAGGTTTCCTATTTTAAAGTGATATCAGGAAAGATAAAAGAAGGAGACGATTTGCTGAATGCCGACCGTGGCTCAAAAGAACGTATCGCACAGCTCTTTTCTGTTGCCGGCCAGACCCGTAACGAGGTGACTGAAATGGTAGCAGGTGATATCGGTGCAACCGTAAAACTGAAAGATGTACGTCGTGGTAATACCCTGAATGGTAAGGGATGCGATTACAAATTCGACTTCATCAAATATCCGGATCCGAAATACCGCCGAGCCGTTAAGCCGGTCAATGAAGCAGATTCGGAAAAAATGATGGAAATATTGAACCGTATGCGTGAGGAAGATCCGACATGGGTGATCGAGCAGTCTAAGGAACTGAAACAAACGATTATTTCCGGACAAGGAGAATTCCATTTGCGTACGTTGAAATGGAGAATTGAAAATAATGATAAGCTGCCGATCGAATATATCGAACCGAAGATTCCGTATCGTGAGACGATTACCAAAGCTGCCCGTGCAGACTATCGTCATAAAAAACAATCCGGTGGTGCTGGTCAGTTCGGTGAAGTTCACCTGATTGTGGAACCTTATTACGAAGGTATGCCGGCTCCGGATATGTATCGTTTCGGCGGACAAGAATTTAAAATTAGCGTACGTGATACGCAAACTATTGATTTGGACTGGGGTGGTAAGCTGGTATTTATTAACAGTATCGTTGGTGGAGCCATCGATGCACGTTTTTTACCGGCTATTCTGAAAGGTATTATGGCACGTATGGAACAGGGACCGTTGACCGGTTCGTACGCCCGTGACGTGCGCATCATTGTTTATGATGGCAAGATGCACCCGGTTGACAGTAATGAAATTTCTTTCATGCTGGCCGGTCGTAATGCCTTCAGTACTGCCTTTAAAGAAGCGGGTCCGAAGATCCTTGAACCTGTTTATGATGTAGAAGTTTCCGTTCCCGGCGATTACCTGGGTGATGTAATGAGTGACCTGCAAGGTCGTCGTGCCATCATTATGGGTATGAACAGTGAAAAGGGATTTGAAAAGTTGCTGGCAAAAGTTCCTCTGAAAGAAATGTCGAGCTATTCAACCTCCTTGAGTTCAATTACCGGTGGCCGTGCTTCGTTCACCATGAAGTTTGCTGCTTACGAACTTGTTCCGACCGATGTTCAGGACAAATTGCTGAAAGCATACGCTGCTACGCAAACAGACGAATAATTAATAGATTATTATTGAATATGAAAGCACTCTCTGTATCAGGGGGTGCTTTTTTTGTAGTTGTCTGGCATATGATATAATGGTAAATATCCAAATAGAGGAAACTTTTCCTAAAAAAGAATCGTATCGTATAAGTAAATGATGGAGGTAAGTCGTTTATACTTGTAAAGAGGATTCTTTGTTGACTACGAATATGAAGAAAATCGAAGAGGAAGATCGGGAATTAAATCAATTCAGGATGTTGTACAAAACAAATGTCCCGATGTTGATCTTTTATGCCCGTAAGTTTGTGGATCCCGCAACTGCGGAAGATTTAGTGCAAGATATTTTTTTAAGAGTATGGCAAAAGAGATTATTTCAATTTTTACAGGATGGAATAAAAACGTATTTATATCGTTCGGTCAGACACGCTTGTTTGGATTACCTGAAGCATCAGGATGTAAGAGGTGACTATGTAAAATCAATGGTTACTCGTCTGAAAATCGAAGAAATCTACTATAATGATGATCCCCGGTTCCTTTTCCCCGAAGATGAACGTATAGCATTTATTTATAAAGAAATGGAAAAACTTCCTGACAAATGTCGGGAAATATTCTCTATGTCTTATTTGGAAGAAAGAAAGACGGTGGAAATAGCTGATTTACTGAATATTTCACCTCGAACGGTAGAGGCGCAATTATATAAAGCTTTAAAATTGCTTAGAGCTGTGTTGATGGCAGTTTTCTTTTTTCTGATAAAATATTACTGAATGAGTAAGTAAAAAAGTAAAGTAAGTCGTGTATAATATAAATACAAGTAAATTATGTCGGAAAAAAATAGTATAGAAACTTTGATTGTCCGTTATCTAAAGCAGGAAATTGACGAGCATGAACTTCGGATTTTGGATGCTTGGCTGGAAGAATCTCCGGAGAATAAATCTTATTTTTTCCAACTAAAAAATGTTTCTGACGAAGCTATATATTTGTCTTTTACCCCTGAAAGTGTGGGTGAGGAGAGTTGGCAGAAAATGAAAAAACGAATGTTTCCAGAAAAAACAGAAATTATTTTATCAAAGAAACAGTTTTTTAAGAATGATCTGTTTTTTTCTTATTTTAAATATTCAGCAATTATTCTGTTGACTTTGAGTATAGGTTGGGGGATTAGTGAGTTTAGGTATCACAGTCAAAATTTATCTTCAAATACAGAAGAGGTTGTTTATAATGAAATCTCAGTTCAAAAAGGTGGGAGAGCAAATACTTTGATGCTTTCGGATGGTAGTAAGGTTATTTTGAATGCTGCCACAAAATTTCGGTATCCTGCCAATTTTACAACTGATACACGTACTGTTTATTTGGAGGGTGAAGCATATTTTGAAGTTACTAAAGATGTAAAAAGGCCCTTTATAGTAAAAGTAAAAAGGCAGGATATTACGGTTCTAGGTACCACCTTTAATGTGGAAGCATATAAAGATTTTCCTTTCAGTGTGGTGACTTTATTGAGTGGGAGCGTAGCACTTAAAGCTTTTGATGATAAAGGAAAAGTTATAAGTCATATGCTCTTAAGACCCAACCAGAAAGCTTTTTTTGATAACTATAGTGGTTCTTTGTCCGTCGAGAATGTAAATGCGGCGTTAGTTACTTCCTGGGTGAGAGGTGAGTTTAAATTTAAAGATGCCCCGTTAATTGCAATAATTACGCATCTGGAACATTATTACAATGTGCGTATACATTTGGATGATCAACGATTAGGTTGTATTAAATATACGGGGACATTCTCTTTAGATCAGAATATTGAAGAAGTATTGAAAATTATTGATTATGAAAAAGCTTTTATTTTCAAAAAGATAGGAAAGGACATTTATATTTCAAGAAACTGATTGTTTAACTTTTAAATACTGTTAGCCTATGTAATATGAATTTGAATACAACAAAAAGGGGTCAGAAAATGATTGAGACATCTTCTGACCCGGATTTAATTTTAATTAGTTAACCATTCTCAATCGCCTGTGTCTGGAAAATACTGCGAATGAGATAATTTAATAATAAAAACATTCAAATATATGGAAAAAGAGCGAGATAAGTATGTCTTATTGTATCAAAAAATTAGACGTGTTATGAAAATCACAACAATATTCCTTTTAGTAGGAATTCTGCAATTGTCTGCAACTACTTATGCACAGGAACAGCGTATCTCTGTAACTTTAAATAATGGGACATTTTATGATTTGGTTTCTCAGATAGAAAAACAATCAGAATTCATGTTTTTTTATAAGAGTGAAGAGATTGATAGTAATCAACGATTTAACTTGAAAGCGGATAATAAGGAGATTTCAGAAATTCTTAATGAGGTAACGAAAAAAAATAATTTGTCATATGCAATAACCGGAAAGCATATTATTATCACAAAGATAACGGGAGTGAGTCAGCAATCAAGGAAGATAACAGGTGTCGTTTTGGATGAGGCTGGTGAACCGATTATCGGAGCTAATGTGATTGAAAAAGGTACAACAAACGGAGTGATGACAGATATAAACGGAGCTTTTAGTTTGGAAGTGAAAAGAGGTTCGATTCTTCAGGTATCTTATATCGGTTATAAACCTATTGAGGTATCATCAGGATTAACTCCGTTTAAAGTTATTTTAGAGGAAGATAACCAACAGATAGAGGAAGTTGTTGTAGTAGGTTACGGAACGCAGAAAAAAATAAATCTGACAGGTGCGGTGAGTAATGTAAAAGCGGATATGCTTGAAAATAGAACAAGTTCGAGCCCGATCAATTTACTGACAGGTCAGGTTCCGGGTATGACAATTATTCAACGTTCTGGTCAACCGGGGGCTGACATGGGAACCCTTCGCGTGAGAGGTATCGGTACTTTGGGGAATGCTGAAGCAATGGTTGTTATTGACGGAGTAGAATCTTCTTTCAATAATGTCAGTCCCGATGATATTGAAAGTATATCTGTCCTGAAAGATGCGGCAGCATCATCTATTTATGGGGTCCGTGCAGCAAATGGAGTGATACTTATAACAACGAAGAAAGGCGTGGTAGGAGAACCTGTCGTTTCATATAATGGCTATGTGGGTTGGCAATCGGCTTGTCGTATGCCGGATTATTTGGACTCTTATCATTATGCTCAGTTGTTTAATGAGGCTTATGCCAACGATGGTTTACCTGCCCCTTATTCGGAACAAGACCTTCAAAAATTTAAAGATGGCAGCGATCCTGATCATTATCCGAACAGTAACTGGTTAAATACATTATTAAGTGAAAACGGTCTTTTTCATAATCACCATTTAAGTGTTGTCGGAGGAAATGATAATCTGAGATATTCTTTAGCACTTGGTTATCATGAGAAGAATGGTCTGATTCCTAACTCTGACTACAATAAGTTTACCGTGCGTTCTAATATTGATGCAAAAATAAACAGTCGTTTGAATATCGGCATGTATTTGAGTGCTTACCGGGATCGTTCTACATCTCCTGCAGGAGCAAGTATTGATGATATTTTTTATCATGCTTTGCG
Source organism: Parabacteroides sp. AF14-59 (assembly GCF_003479515.1). NCBI lineage: Bacteria > Pseudomonadati > Bacteroidota > Bacteroidia > Bacteroidales > Tannerellaceae > Parabacteroides > Parabacteroides sp. AF14-59. The sequence goes on from NZ_QUHH01000018.1 coordinate 105,526, forward strand.
TGAAACACCTGTATCTCCGATTCAGTTCCGGAATGGTAATTATGGTTTGTATCTGAATGAACATAGTTCAGTCGCGGAAGCTCGTTTGGGAGGTAAAGACCAATTATATAATAATAATTTTCAGGGGAGTGCATTTTTTGAATATAAAATTATTGAAGGATTGACTTTAAAGGGCAATGCATCAGCAACTTTTAACTCGAACAATCAACATAAATTTCAGAAGAGCATCAAGTTCTATAATGCAGATTCGGATGATCCGATTAAAACAACCCGTAGTATGGCTGTCGATTTTGAAAAGAAAAGTTGGGAAGTTAATTTACAGGCTTATCTCAATTATAATAAATCTTTCGGTAAAAATAATATTGCAGCATTGCTTGGATATTCACAATTGTATAACCAATACAGGGAATTTGGAGCATCTCGTAAAGATTTACCGAGTAACAATAATCTGGGAGAAGTAAATGCAGGAGATGTGACCACACAGTCCAATCAAGGAAATATGGTGGAATATGCCTTGCGATCGGTGTTTGGTCGTGTAAACTATACTTTTGCCGATAAATATCTGTTTGAAGCAAATCTGCGTTATGACGGGACATCCCGTTTCCCTAAAAACAATCGTTTTGGTGCTTTTCCTTCATTCTCGGCAGGTTGGCGAATTTCGGAGGAAAGTTTTTATCATGCAGACTGGATGGATAATCTGAAGCTTAGAGCTTCCTGGGGACAATTGGGTAATCAGGAGATTGGAAATTATGCTTTTTATAATACCTATGTTTTCGGGCAGAATTACAGTTTTGGTAATATGTTGACCCCGGGTGTTTCTATTAATAGTAAGATGGGGAACTCTATTATTACTTGGGAAAAAACGGATCAGATAGATGCTGGTATTGATGCCTCTTTTCTGGCTGGGAAATTAAGTTTTTCTGGCGATTTCTTTATAAAGAATACAAGAGATATTTTGTTGGATTTGCCAATACCAGATGTCGTAGGGGTTGGTGCTCCGACTCAAAATGCCGGAAAGGTTCGTAATACCGGTGTTGAATTGCTATTGACACATAATAATCAGGTGCGTGATTTTAACTATTTTGCAACTATTAATTTCAGTTATGTGCATAATGAAATTACAGACCTAAAAGGTGGAGATACTCCTGGTCGTTCGGTAGGTGATCCGATTAATAATATTTATGGATATGTATGCGAAGGAATTTTTAAGGACCAGGCAGAAATAGATGCACACCCGAAACAGGTGACAGGTGATGTCGTTCCGGGGGATTTAAAATATAAAGACTTGAATGGGGATAATATAGTAAATGAAAAAGACCGTAAATCGTTAGGTACCTATTTCCCTAAAATAAACTTTGGTATTCGTCTTGGATTTGAATATCACAACTTCGATTTTTCTGCATTATTACAAGGTGCAGGGATGGTAGATGCGATTGTTCGTGAACAGGTAGGCAAAGCTTTCTACAATGGAGGTGGAGTTATAGTAGGTTATCTGGATAGGTGGACGCCTGATAATCCAAATGCAAAATATCCTCGTTTGTCAATGAAAGACACGCAGAAGAACTGGGAAACTTCAACTTTCTGGATGCAAAATGCCTCCTATCTGAAGATGCGTAATGTACAGTTGGGATATACAATTCCCCAAACGATCTTAAGCAAAAGTGGAATTTCCAATCTACGTATTTATTGCAGTATAGATAATCTGTTTACGATAACAGGCTTTGACAATGTAGATCCTGAAGTCCCTTATGGATCTTATTATCCTTTGACTAAGAATTATTCATTCGGTATCAATTTATCTTTTTAAAATCTAATCGATATGAAAAATACATATATAATAGTAACATTACTCTTTTGGGGATTAGTTAGTTGCAATGATTCTTTTTTGGACAGAGGTCCTAAAGATCAGTTGACGGACGAATCTTATTGGTCGACTGTCGAAGATGTGGAAATGTATACAACATCGGTTTATACTTATTTACTTGACCCTGTTAATTATATATTGATGACAGATGGTTATACAGATAATGCTGTTCCTGTTCATATCTATGATGCACAAGGAGCAATCTCTTCGGGTACTGCCACCTCTACGACACGTTATTTTGGGGAAACATGGAAAAATCAGTTTCAAGGTATACGCCGTTGTAATGTCTTTCTGGAAAATATAGAGCGGGTAGATATGAATGAAAACAGGAAACAAATCTTTATCGGTGAAGTGAAGTTCTTACGTGCATTCTTTTACACAACTTTGGTACGTTTGTTTGGAGGAGTGCCCATTTTGACAAAGCCTTTAGAATTGAATGAGGCTATTCCTGCCAGAGATTCTGAACAAGATGTATACGACTTTATTGTGAAAGATTTGGATGAGGCTGCTCAATTATTGCCTTTAAAACGAACTGAACAAACGGAAATAGGACGAGCAACTAAAGGTGCTGCATTATCATTGAAAACCTGTATCAGCACATATTTTAATAAATATGATGTAGCAGCCAGAACTGCTAAAGAAGTGATGGATTTAGGTGTATATGGCTTGTTTGATAATTATGAAAAACTATTTTTGCCGGAAGATGAAAACAATCAAGAGGTGATTTTTGACCATCAATATCTGGAAAATGCAAAAGATTTTACAGAAGGGAGCCTCATTGATCAGGCTTTTGGGCCACAAACTTCAAGTGGATGGGAAGCTTTGTCTCCTACACAAGATTTAGTTGACGATTATTTATGCACGGATGGAAAACCCATTGGTGAATCACCTCTTTATAATCCAATGAAACCTTATGAGAATAGGGATCCCCGTCTCGCTTATACGGTTTTATGGGAAGATGCTATTTTTGTAGGAAAGCCTTATAAACCGATGACTGGTTCTGCAAATGCTACCCGCACAGGTTATAATTTCCGTAAATATATTAACCCTAAAAATGATGGTTGTACAAAACCTGGTTGGACTAATTTTATCTATATGCGCTATGCTGAAATATTATTGTCATATGCAGAGGCTCAAAATGAAATTAGTGGTCCCGATCAATCTGTTTATGATGCAGTGAACCAGATTCGTCAGCGTCCTAGTGTTGATATGCCTCCTTTAACAAGAGGATTGACAAAAGAGCAGATGCGTGAAGTAATCCGTCATGAAAAAAGAATAGAATTTGCCTTTGAAGGTATTCGTTTATTGGATACCCGTCATTGGCGAATAACAGAAGATGTTGTGAAAAAGCCTGTTTATGGTGCAATGAAAGATGGAAAACATATCTTTGTAGAACAGCGTAATTTTAATCCGGAAAAAGACTATCTTTGGGCTATACCATTAACTGAGATAAATTTATCGAAAGGTGTTTTGGTGCAAAATCCCGGATATTAATAAATAGAATTAATATGAAAATACCAGTATCAAAAAAGGCTCAGATATGGATAACCGGACTGTTGCTGCTTGTGGGGTGTAACTTGCAGGCACAAGGCCAGGCTTTCGACCCGATGTCTGATCCTCAGTGTAAAATTCAGCCTTTTCCACAAAAGGAAGTGTGGAAAAGTTCTTATATGTGGTATCCGGGGCAATTAGCGGCACATATGCAAAAACTGCATAAAGAAAAATCAAAGGAACGATGTTCCTATGTCGGTTATCCTGGGAAATTCAATGAACCAATCGGACATGCTTATTTCAAAAAGACGATGAAGTTAGGAAAAGAGACGCTGGTGAAATGGAATGGGGCAGAAACTATTAGCTGTACTGTGAACGGTCGGAAAATGGAGAACTCTCATCGTTCTTGTACACTTCCCAAAGGTACAAATACATTGTTTTTTGAAGTACGATCCGAGAATAATCTGCCTTGTCTGATTATAGACGGAGAACAGGTTTCCGACTTGGTTGGTTGGCAGGTCAGTTTAGATAATAGTGAATGGAATAGTGCCGAAACGTATTCCATGTATGATCAACCAGATAAGCGACCGGATACAGAATGGGAAGAGACGGTCCGGATATTGCCTGATCAATATCTTTTTTTACGAAATACCGTTAGGGAAGGGAATAACCTGAAGTTGGGAAAACATGGTCGCCTGATTATTGATTTCCGCCATCTCGAAGTTGGTAATGTGTCTTTTACAGCAACAGGAAAAAGTAATTTGTCTTATAGGGTTGGGGAAAGTCCGGAAGAGGTATTGAATGAGGATGAGAAAGCCTTTGAACAAAAGGCTATTCCGTCCTATGTTCTTTCCGGCATAAAAGAGAAGATACGTTTGCCGGAACTGGCTTTGCGTTATTTGATAGTTGAATGTGATGAACCTTGTACGCTTTCGGATATTTATTTTGACGCGAAAATTTGGCCGGTGGATTTTCTGATGACATTTGAGTGCAACGATCCGAAGATGAATAATCTCTGGAATGCAGGTGTTGCAACGCTTCATACCTCCATGCATAATTTCTATTTGGACGGGGTAAAGCGAGACTATCTACCCTGGTCGATGGATGCAATTGTGAGTGCTTTTGCCGGAGACTATCTGTTTGGTGACGAACAGGTTTCCCGCAATGGTCTGTCAATAGCGTTGATGCCCCCTAATCCGAAAGTCTCAGATTTGGGAATTGTCGATTATCCGCTTCATGCCTTGATCGGTTTCAAACAGAACTATCTGCGTTATGGGAATTTAAGAACCTCTTTGCTTTATAAGAAGCGTATTATCCAAATGCTGGATTTTTATACTTCCATCCAGGATGAAAATGGGTTTATCTCAGCCAAGCACTCTACTTCCGGCTTTATCCCCGGGTGGTCTACTAAAATGGGACCGGATGGACAAGGGACGGCTGCTTACGGACAGATTATGCTATACTTGAATTTTAAGTATGGAGCTTATTTTGCTCGTCTATGGAAAGAGAAAACCCTTGCACACAAATATGAGCAGCGGGCTGAAGCGCTTCGCAAAAGTATATTGACACATTTCTGGGATGAAGGACAAAAGGCTTTTATTAACGGATATACGAAAGCGGGAGATAAGGATATGCGTATTTCCCATCATGCACAATATTGGGCTATTTTGGCAGACCTTTTCCCTTCTCAATATTTTGATAATCTATTTGATAAGGTATTACCTTCTATTAAATATTATAAGGAGAATATTAGTTATGAGAAAGGATATGAGTTTTTGGCCTATGTAAAAGCCGGACGGACCCGGGATATTTTTCCCTTCCTGAATGCTGTTTGGGGAGAATGGCTGGATCAAGGTTATACCCGCTTCCCTGAGAACTTTTCACCATACGCTTCGGTAAAGGAACAGCTTGTGTTTTACAATCGTCCTTTTGGGTTAAGTTTATGTCATGGAGGAAATGGTGTTCCTCCGGTGATAGCGGTATTGAACGGCTTGTTGGGGTTCTCGCAATCTGACCGGGATATTTCAGAATACAGTCTGGCTCCGCAGTTGATGGATCTGGATTGGGTAAAAGCCCGGATACCGGTTAAAGAAGGTTTTATTAAGCTGAATATCCAACGAACGGGTACAAGTACGATTGATATTCCGGCTGGTTGCGTTGTTCATTTGTATAATAAAGGTACGGCTTCACAAAAGAAAGTATTAAGAAAAGCCGGGCATTACGAATTTATTTATCAATAAGAATAATGGGAGGAGAATGAAATAGTTTTCCTCCTGTTTTATTCTACTCTTATCAAAACTCCCTCTTCAACTGTTCCAGTGCATGAAACACCGCCGGACAAGTCTCCGCATTCTTCACCGTCAGTGCATGTATCTGATAAAACTTCTTCCTGTCCGTATGTGGATATTCCCGGCAGGCTTTCGGTCTGTCCTCGTAAATACTGCAATAATTGTCATCTCCCAGGAAGGGGCAGGGCATCGACCGGAATACGTAATCCTTATCTTCATCGATATGCAAATGCCGTTGTACAACTTCATGTGGTTTAATGCGTAATGCCTGTGCGATCCGTTCGATATCACGGTCTGTGATACGTGGTCCCAATGTGCGGCAACAATTCCCGCAATCCAGGCAATCGATCGAATCGAATACCTCTTCATGGATGGCGTGTATCGTATCGTCCAGTTCCCGCATGCGGTTTTTCTTGATCGATTTGAAAAAAGCTTTTGTTTCCTTCTCAACTTTTTTAGCTCTCTCAGGGAGGGAGTTAATATCCATAAAATGATCCTGTTTTAATTTGAAGGGGCAAATGTAATCATTTACAGCGGAAAACGAAAAAGCATCTTCATACAGTTGTTGCAATACTGTAACAGCGACTATGTTTCTTTGTGTAGTGTAAATATCTTACGTATGAAACTAAGAAAATATTATCCGACCGTTGTGCTTTCCGACATTCACCTGGGTTCTGAACACTCCAGGACGAAAGAAGTAACCAATTTCCTGAAACATATCGACTGCGACCGCCTGATTCTGAACGGCGACATTATCGATGGCTGGCAACTACAAAAGTCCGGCAAGCGATGGAAGCAGGCACAGACCGATTTCTTCAAAGTCCTGATGAAGATGATGGAGAAGAAAGGGACACAGATCGTTTATGTACGTGGTAACCACGATGACTTCCTGGATAACCTGGTTCCTTTCCGCATCTCTAACATCTCTATTGTGAAAGACTATTTGCTGAATAGCCACGGGAAGCGTTACCTGGTGACTCATGGCGACATTTTTGACACGATAACCACAAATATGCGCTGGCTGGCCATGCTGGGTGATATCGGCTACACTTTCCTACTGTGGCTGAACAAAATTTATAACAAGAACCGTGAGAAGCACGGAAAACCTTACTTCTCCCTTTCGCAACATGTGAAGCACCGGGTGAAGAGTGCTGTTTCCTATATTTCCGATTTTGAGAAAGAACTGGTCAAGCTCGCTCAGATCAAGCATTTGGACGGGATTATCTGCGGTCATATCCATCAGGCTGCTAATGTCTGGTATGATAATGTCCATTACCTGAACTCCGGTGATTGGGTGGAAAGTATGACCGCCCTGGTAGAGAATGAACAAGGCGAGTGGAATATTGTTACTTACAATAAGGCAGAGTATGGTACGGACGAAGAGGCTGCCGGGAAACCTTTATTATATGCTGAAGTAATATGAAAATGCTGTTTATTATACAGGGAGAAGGCAGAGGGCATCTGACACAGGCTTTGTCTCTCCGTCAGAAGCTGGCTGATGAAGGCCATCAGGTAGTCGGTGTGCTTGTTGGGAAGAGTCCTGCCCGCCGTATTCCTGACTTCTTTACAGAGAAAATTGATGCACCGGTTTACCCTTTCGAAAGTCCGAATTTCCTCCCTACGGCAAAGAATAAACAGGTTAATTTGCTGAAAAGTGTGGGATATAATGTATTGCGTCTCCATACTTATGTGGCTAGCATACATTATATTAATCGGATGGTGAAGGAGACAGATGCAGACGTGGTTGTTAACTTTTACGAGTTACTGACAGGACTGACTTATCTGTTCTGCCGTCCGAAGGCGATGATGGTTTGTATTGCCCATCAATATCTGTTCCTGCATCCGGATTTCTCTTTCCCGAAGCTGAATGTTGTTTCTTTGTCCTTATTGAAGTTCTTTACCCGTATGACGGCTATCGGTGCGACGAAGAAGCTGGCTTTGTCTTTTCGGAAGATGCGCGAAGTGCCTGCCGATAAGATGGTTGTAGTTCCTCCTTTGTTACGTAAGGAAGTGATAAATAAGACTCCCCGCAAAGGACGCTATCTGCATGGCTATTTATTGAATAGCGGATTCAGTGAGGAAGTAAAGGAGTGGCATGCTGCTCATCCGGAAGTTTCGATGCACTTTTTCTGGGATAAGAAAGGGGCAGGGGAGGTTACCCGGATAGACAATACGCTTTCTTTTCATCAGTTGAACGATATTCGTTTTGTTAAATATATGGCAAATGCCAAGGCGTACGCAACGACTGCCGGCTTTGAATCTGTTTGCGAAGCGATGTACCTGGATAAGCCTGTATTGATGGTTCCTACTCATATTGAACAGGCTTGTAATGCCTATGATGCATCCTTATCAGGAGCTGGTGCGGTAGCTGATCGTTTTGACCTGGATGCTTTACTACATTTGTCAGAAAACCATCAATCGAATCCTGTGTTCCGTCATTGGGTACAACAGGCGGATTGGTTGATCTTGCGTGAGTTCCGCGAAGATTTGTTGATGGAGGAGATGCCGTCGTCAGTCTGGCATCGTTTGTCTATGCATTGGGTGTACCGGGTGGCAAAGACGTTCTCGATTTAATGTATGAAGCTCTTATTTGAACCAATAGATGGGGGCTATGAATCGAGATTGAGTAAAAGGTTTAATTATTAATGTACGTGTACATTAATATAATATTTACTTATGGTAGATAACCCATCTCTCTTTCTTTCTTGTTTTCCTGATTATAGTCAGTAATATAACCAAAAGCAAGGTTTGTCATTTTTATCGCCGATTTTGTACAGACTATCGTATTCAACTGATAAGAAAGGAGATGCCTACGTAAAAAAATCAATGAAAATAATTGCGGATAAAAAACTATTGTTTACTTTTGCTGAAGTATTTGACGATCGTATGAAAAGGCCGATAGAATAAGATTTCGGCATATTATATTTAGATAGAACTTTAAAATTACTTAGTATTAATATTAAATTTTTGATTATGAACAAAAAGTTTTCTACTTTTTTGGCTGGTGCTGCGCTGCTAGGTGCAATATCAGCTAACGCAGGAACTCCAGTTGATGGTATTGATACCACTAAAGGGCATCTTTATCAGTTAAAATCTGATGCTTCCGGTGTACTTGCCATGGATAAAGATGGTAAGTTAACTGTTACTTCAACAACACCTATTACTTCAGCTAATTTGGCAAGTACTCTTTGGTGTGTAGAGGTTGTTGAGCAGGGTCTTGGTAAAGCTCCCATTTTTGAATTTGTGAACAAATTAACAGGTCTGCGTTTGGACGTAGCTTATGCTCAAACAGATTTAGTTTCTTTGCCTAAAGAAACAAACTCTGATCCTATCACAGTTGGTGGTGAAATCCATGGTTGGGCTTTCTCTTCTCAGTACAAAGAAGGAATGAATGCAGCAACTCTTTATTCTTATTTTAAAGCTGACTCTGTTATTGGTCTTGCTTTGGATGGCAATGATGTTGTTGTTAAAAAGTATGCTGCAAAAGATGCAGCTGCTGATGCTCAAACTGGTACTAATTTAGCTAAGTTTGAACTGCAAACTGCTGATGCTGTAGTTCTTGGTGCAAAAGAAATCAACACAATCCTGGGTACATTGGATAATGAAACAACAGGTGTTAAGTTGACTTTCACTCCGGATGAAATGGGAGAAAAACTTCCTGTTCCTAATCCATTCACAAATGCTAAATTCTTTGCAGAAGATGCAGAAGCAAACTATGTATATGTAAAGAATGCTGCAACTAATGCTAAATATTTGCATGTCGACACTGCATATACGAATAATAATGGTAGCAAATTCTTAGCATTTAATTGGGCTACAACAACAACTACAGCAATTGCTGCTTCTGATTTGAAAGATCAATATAAATTTGCCTTTACTTATTTCCCTTCAATTGATAGTATGATTATTCAGGTTAAATCTGTTTATAGTAAGACTGATGATCAGACATATTGGAGCGAAGCTGTTGCAGCTGGTAGTCCAACTACAGCAGATTTAACAAATTTAAATGATTTGAAGAATAACTTTGTAACGGTTCAGGACTTGATAAAAGGTAAAGTTCGTATTATCACTATTGCAAATAAGAAAGAATCTGATATTAACTTTGGTTACAAAGGTTGTGTTCCTTCTGCTAACAACACTTCATTAGACAATGATTTGTATGTAATTAAAAATGCAGAAGGTAAATATTTAGCAGTTCCTTTGTATGGTGATAGCGTTGCTCAATGGGTAACTCTTGATAAAAATATGGATCCTTGGCATATGCCTGCTTACCAGTGGGTTGTAGAAAAGAGATATACAACTAATGAATTGAAAGAAACTTCTCCTATCACGATTACAAACCGTGAATTTGCAAAGATTTCTTATCCTACTATCCAGTTATATGTAGAAGGTGCATCTACATTGGCAGGTGACATTACAGTCGTTCCTTCTGATTTCGTAAAAGACCCTGCAAATGTAAAAGCTAATCCGTATGTAGGTTACAGATTCTTAGACAAGGATTCTATGATCGTTACTACTTATAAGCTGAGATATTTGCATGAATTTGCAAGTGATAAATACATGGGTATTTCTGATAATGAAAAAGATTCAGTTTTATATGTAGGTGCTAAGTCTTCTTTCATTCTGAAAGGCATGAGCGAAAATGGTGTAAATTATGGTTATACAACTGCTAATGTTTCTGGTTTGAAACAATTGGTAAGAAAAGCTTACACATTGAAGCTGAAATCTTCTGATAAATATATCGTATCAGATGTTGAAAACAGATATGCAGTTTCTAATGGAAAAGATAAAGTTGCTGTATTCTATATGAAAGAAAATAACGACAAATCGGGTGTTCACTACTTCGCTTTGATCGATACAGCTTCTTATGACAACGTTGCTCCGGATTCATTACGCAAAGTAGGTGTTGATGATAACAACGTATATCTGAAAGCTCAGAATATGACAGAAACTCGTACTTCTGCATTCTCTGTAGAAATCGATGACGCTCCTCTGTATCGTCGTTTCAACAATGTAGCATTAGACGAAAGCGCTGTTGATGCTGCTGATAGCTTGAGATTCTACGAAAATATTCGTCACGAATATTTGATGGATGAAACTAACAAAGAATTGCAGAATGAAGGTGTTAACTACCTAGGTATCTGGACTGCAGACAAAGCTAAAGCTGGTTTGTCATTCCGTATTGACACTGCTTGGGTAACACGTGGTCTGGGTTATATCAAACCGCAGTATTTGATTTCTGTATCTCGTAATGATCAGGCTGCTGACAAGGGTACTCCTTGTAACGAACCGGGTGGTCATAAAGACGCTCAGGGTAAACCAACAGATGAATGGGGTTGCGTTCACGCTAAACCGGGAAAAGCTGGATTCGTATATGGTAAATATTTGGTAAGCTTTGCTGATTCTGTAGCAACAGTTGGTCAGGATAAACCTTATACTGATGTTAAAGCAGGTTACACTCGCGTTGGTTTCGTAAAAGCTATTAAGACTGGTGATAGTTTGATCGTTTTGGTAAATGGTTACGAAAATATGAAACCTGAAGACTTGAATGTTGATGACATTATCAAAGCATACAAGGCTGCTAAGATTGATGGCAAATACATCAATAATCTGAAGGGTGATAATCATAAGAATTATACTTGGTCATTCCGTTATACAAATCCTGATGGTGCTGCTAATGTTACAGAAGAAGGTGCTGGAAACTCATTCTTGATCGAATCTAACAGCCATGATGGTATATCTATCGCTCCTGAAAAAGCAGCATGGATCAAAATGCAGAATGGTTGCATCGTATTGACAGATGAAAAATCTGAATTCAACAATGCTAAGACTGGTGGTGACGGTGCTCTGATTTTCAATGTTGAAAACATCGAAAACGACGAAATGGCTACAGATACTAAAGATATCACAACTAGCGACGTAACTGTTATCGCTGGTAAGGGTGACATCACTATCAAGGGTGCTGCAGGTAAGACTGTTACTATCAGCAACGTTCTTGGTCAGACAGTTGCTAACGCAGTTCTTTCTTCTAACGAAGCAACAATCTCTGCTCCTGCAGGTATCGTAGTTGTAGCTGTTGAAGGTGAAGCAGCTGTTAAAGCAATCGTAAAATAAGAATAAAGAATAATTAAATAGAAAAAGCTTCTCTGCTCTTCCCCTTTTGGGGAAGGGTGAGTAGCCTGTGAAGGTGAACAGATTGGAAGCGTAATTTTAGTAATAAAAATAAAATAAAGTTCATCCGTGAATATCCCTGCGAAGAGAGAAAATGGATAAAAAACAACCCCGGCGGTATTTGTTACCATCGGGGTTTTGTTTTTGAATAGCTCCCGGAAACGGAGTTCATTATGTTTAATAGGATTTCGACCTGAACCAAGTCTGTTTATGGCAGCAATAGCCATTTCCAGATAGGAATCACATGTATGGTAGTGCCATTTTCATGTGTAATAGTTCTCTCTTCGTCTTTGGTTATAATATACATCCTTTTTAAAGGATAAACATTGTTTAATTTGATCAGACCTTCTACTTCCCGTTGATAAGTGGCTTCATCTTGCAGGGAGTAACTTACCTGATAGGCTGTCTCTATTTCCGGAATAATGAAATCAACCTCTATATTCTGGTTGTAGAAATAAACTTTGTTGCCATATTGTTTATATAGATGTATAGCGACCATAATAGGGGTGAGATGTTACAAAGATAAGAAATCGTTTTGTATAGAAGACGATTCTTTGTTAAAATCGTCTTCTATACAAAACGATTCTTTGTTTTACTTGGGGGCTTTTACTGATTCAATGCCTGCTCGATATCTGCAATGATATCGTCTGCACTTTCGATGCCGACAGAGAAACGGATCAGGTCAGGAGCAATACCAGCTTCCTTCAACTGTTCGTCTGTCAACTGACGGTGCGTATGGCTTGCCGGGTGAAGCACACAAGTACGGGCATCTGCTACATGGGTAACGATAGCAGCCAGTTTCAGGCTATCCATAAACTTAATGGAAACATCGCGTCCGCCTTTCAATCCGAATGACAGCACACCGCATGAACCGTTCGGCAGATATTTCTTTGTCAACTCATAATACTTATTACCTTCCAGATCCGGATAGTTCACCCAGGCTACTTTGTCGCAATTCTGAAGCCATTTAGCAACAGCCAACGCATTTTTACAATGCTGTGGCATGCGCAGATGTAAAGTCTCCAAACCTAAGTTCAGCAAGAATGCATTCTGTGGAGACTGGATAGATCCCAGGTCACGCATCAACTGGCTGGTCGCTTTGGTGATATACGCCATCTTACCGAATGTCTTTGTATAAGTCAATCCGTGATAAGACTCGTCCGGCTGGCAAAGGCCCGGATATTTGTCGGCATGTGCTTCCCAATCGAAGTTACCGCTATCGACGATACAGCCTCCAACAGCAGTTGCATGTCCATCCATATATTTAGTTGTAGAATGGGTTACGATATCTGCTCCCCATTCGAACGGACGGCAGTTGATCGGTGTGGCAAACGTATTATCGACGATCAATGGTACCCCATGTTTATGGGCGATATGAGCGAACTTTTCGATATCCAGTACCATTACTCCCGGATTGGAAATCGTTTCGCCGAACAATAACTTTGTATTCGGACGGAATGCCTTACTGATCTCTTCTTCACTGGCATCCTGATCGATGAAAGTACATTCGATACCCAGTTTCTTTAACGTGACGGACAATAAATTGTATGTACCTCCATAAATACCGGTAGCACTTACGATATGATCGCCGGCTTCGCAGATATTGAAACAGGCAAAGAAGTTAGCTGCCTGTCCGGATGAAGTCAACATGGCTGCAACACCACCTTCCAGAGCTGCTATCTTACTGGCAACAGCATCGTTGGTCGGGTTTTGCAGGCGGGTATAGAAATAGCCGCTCTCTTCCAGGTCGAATAATTTCGCCATCTGTTCGCTGGTTTCATACTTGAAGGTAGTACTTTGATAGATTGGAAGTACGCGCGGTTCTCCCTTTTTCGGTTGCCAACCACCTTGTACACACAAAGTTGCCGGCTTAAATGAATTGCTCATATTATTAAATGTTTGCTATGTAATTGTTTCTGCAGACAAAAGTAAAGAATAGTTTGTTCCATTCGTACAAATCAGCGATCATTTATAAAAAATAGCTTACCGTTTAAAAATAATCTTTACCTTTGTACCCGAATTTTGGTGTCACGATTCCATTTCTACGGAAGAGTGATGAAAAGGGAATCAGGTGAAAATCCTGAACAGACCCGCTGCTGTAAGCTCCGCCAAAGTCTTTGAACACGACTCAATCCACTGTTCGCAATGAATGGGAAGGACGTTCAAAGATGGAGTAAGTCAGAAGACCTGCCAGAATAATAGTTGAAGGCTTTCGGGAAATAGGGCTGAAAACATATGAGTAAGAGCTTTTCACTATATTATTGGGGCTTTGTCTGTTCATGTGTTCTATTTTATTTCATCGGGAGCATACAGTATAATAACGGTTAACAAACTTGATGAAATGAGAGGTTTCATACATGTCCTTTTTCTATTTATTTACTTGTTTTCTGCCAATCTGTCGGCGCAGAATAAAGTGACTCTTTCCGGTGAAGTCAAAGACCAGGAGGGTATTCCGCTTTCTTCGGTGACAGTTGCCCTGGAGAATACGACGGTCGGTACTTATACAAACGATCGGGGATATTATTCCTTGACTGTAACTCCGGGAAGACATACTGTTATTGTCACTTCATTAGGGTATAATACGATAAAGACCCAGATCGATCTCCGTAAAAGTAAAACAGTGGATTTTACAATGGAGGAAAACTCCGTTACTCTGAATTCGGTGGAGGTATATGGCAAATCGAAAACCCAGAAGATCAAAGAAAGTGCTTTTTCAGTAAATGCCCTCGATATAAAGCCGCAGATCAACTCATTGAAGAACCTCAATGAGATCGTGAACCGGACAACCGGTATAAAGATCAGGGAGGAAGGTGGAGTCGGTTCCGACTTCGATCTTTCTATTAATGGGTTATCAGGCAATTCCGTCCGTTACTTTATCGATGGGATGCCTCTGGATACAAAAGGAAGCGGTGTCTCGCTGGCAAATCTTCCTGTCAATATCATTGACAGGGTGGAAATATATAAAGGGGTAGTTCCTGCCAGCCTGGGTTCGGATGCTCTGGGGGGCGCCATTAATATTATTACCAGTCAGGAAAAAAAGAATTATCTGGATGCTTCTTATGGTATAGGTTCTTTCCATACTCATAGAGCTGACCTGAATGCCCAATTCGTAGAACCGAAGACCGGATTGATCATCAAGCCGACCGTCGGTGTCAATTATTCCAAGAATGATTATAAGATGAAAGGTGTCGAGGTATGGGATGAAGATAGCCGTAAATATATTGAAGTCAACCGTAAACGGTTTCATGACGATTATTTTTCCTTGTTAGGACAATTGGAAGCAGGCTTTGTCGATAAAGCGTGGGCAGATGCTTTCTTTGTTTCCGGATCTTATTCCAAAATAGATAAAGAAATACAGACAGGGTCTATCCAGACAAAGGTGATCGGTAATGCAGAGCGTCATTCCGATGCCTGGAATGTATCAGCCCGTTATCAAAAACGGTTTGAGAAAATCAATACGAGCGCATCGTTTTCCCATACCTGGGACGCGTCGCTTACCGTCGATACTGCTTATCGTATCTATGACTGGAACGGTGATTTTACTCCCTCATCCCGAAACGAGCTTAATGGCCGTGGACGTTCTATGCGTCATTACAACCGTCCAATGACTATTTTCCGCGGAGGTGTCGATTATGCGATCAACCGGCATCATTCAGTCAGTCTGAACTATCTGCTTAACCGTACCGGAAATAAACGCCGTGATGATGTCGACGAAACTTTTGAACCGACCAACGATGTACTGACCAAGCATATTCTCGGATTGACTTACAATCAGTCTTTTTTCGACGGAAGATGGGAGAGTACTGTTTTTATTAAAGACTATATAAATGCAACCTCTATCGGACAAAACGATCTTGCCTGGATAACCGGTTCGGAGGATGCCAAAGGACATTCTTCCAACAGTTATTGGGGAGGCGGTTTGGGGCTACGTTATACATTTTGGGATGCACTGGCTGGAAAGGTTTCTTATGAACATAGTGTGCGTCTTCCTTTGTCGCGTGAGCTGCTCGGAAACGGAACGACCATCTATCCCAATCTCGCCCTTCATCCCGAAAGCAGCGATAATATAAACCTGGGCCTTTTTGGTAACTGGTATCCTGCTTACGGTCATTCTTTCTATTATGAGGTCAACGGATTTCTCCGCTTTGTCGACGATTATATTCAGGCAACCGTATCGGAAAAAGAAGGTATGATGCAATACGAGAATATTCCGGCTGTACATGTGAAAGGTATTGAAGGGGAAATGCGCTACAACTGGAAAAACAGCTTTCAGATAATGGTCAACTGTAGTTATAACGAAGCACGCGACCAGAAGAAATATAAAACCGACGGTAAGCCTTCGGCTACTTATAATAACCGTGTGCCTAATCGTCCCTGGGTGTATAGCAATGCTGATGTGAGCTATACATTTCACAATCTGGCGCAGAAGGAAGATAACCTTCGCATCGGATATTCCTGGCAATGGATACATTGGTTTTACTTATCATGGGAAGCATACGGAGCTCTTGAAAGCAAGTCGCGTATCCCGACTCAGAATGTATCGAATCTTAATGTGACCTATTCATGGATGAAAAGACGCTATAATGTGTCATTGGAATGTAGTAATCTGTTTGATGCTACGGTCTATGACAATTACAAACTCCAGAAACCCGGTCGTGCATTCTTCGCTAAATTCAGATTATTCATTAATTAATAATTTAAAAATTATCAAATGAAAAAGTTTCAATTACTATTTTGGGCATTATTAACGACATTGTTTACCTTGTCTTTTAGTGCTTGTTCTGACGATGATGATCCAACTCCGGAACCGGAGCCTACTCCTGAAGCGCAAACCTATCACTTCGATATCTGGATTGCTCTGGATAAACACGGTGGTATGGGACGTGACGTACAGACTCTTGTCAAGAGTATCGATTCTTTGAAGGCTGGCTCTCAGATGATCAGCTTTGAAGGAGATGGAACGGAAGTTCATAGTGTTATGTCTTTGGAAACTATTGTCAAAGGGAAATACTATTATCAGGTTCCTGTATCGGGTGATCGTTTTTCCAAATATACACTGTCGAATAATAAGATCAATGTTATCCAGGAGCAGAAATTCGGTACAAATACGTACGATACCCGTAAATATACACATGCCTGGATCGATGATAATACGCTTGTGATCATGGCTTCTAACGGAGATGGAGATAAAATCATCTGGACGAAGCTGAATACGACCGATATGACTATTATCAAGGAAGGTGTTCTTGATATCCCTCTTCCTGAAGGAGATAAATTATTCTCAACTTCAGGTATTCTGAACTATCGTAAAAGCGATAATAAACTTATTTATTTCTATTTGGGTAAGAAAAGCAAACGTGGAGATACAACACCTTTCTTCTTTACAACTGTGATCAATGCTGAAACAATGGCCGTTGAAAGTAATATACGTAATACGATGGCTCATCAGATGGTTGGTAGTGCTTATGGTGAATTGTTGCAGAAATGTACGCTGGTTGACGAGAGTGGAAATCTTTATCTTGCAGGTTTCTCTGAAAATGAAGATGGAACGGAGAAGAGCCATTTGATTCGTATCAAAGCCGGTGAGAAAGATTTTGATCCTAGTTACGATGCTTTCACCAATGCAGGAAAGCTTGTTTCTCTCGAATATCTGGGTGATGGTAAAGTGCTTGCTTATGCACGTCAGGATGAACTTGGAATGGAAATTGATAGTTACAGCCATTATTATACGATCATCGATCTCAATAGTAAAACCAGCAGCCGTGTAAAATACAACGGACAGGATCTTCCGTATAGCGGTGGCCGCTTCTCTCAGCGTACTGCTGTGGTTGATGGGAAGGCTTATATCGGTGTTAATCCGGAAAGTTCAAATCCTTGTGTCTACATTTATGATATAAAGACAGGTAATGTTGAGAAGGGTGCTGATATTAAAGAAGGCTACTACTTCGAGCAGATCCGTGTACTTGATAATGAAGATGCTGAATAAGAACCTTGCATTTGGTTGAACGGTGTATTGTCGGTTGATTTTTGACCGACAAGCAGCCGTGCTCCGGCCGATAGTTATCCGTTGAGGAACGGATAGTTGTCCGTTTTTTAAGTATAGGTGTTTTGAAATGTAAATAAGGGACTTTTGATTGCAAAACATATATGTTTCGCAATCAAAAGTCCCTTATTTTTTCGGAGGATGTGCTAACCCCGATTTTTGTATATATTTTTTATGATTCTATCCTTTCAGGGCGATGACTTTTGGGGCAGGCATATTGCAGAGAAACTATATTCAGTTTATAACCGAGCCTGTTATTTTTATATGGTTAACAAATAAGTCCTATCTTTGCAGAATCAAGTTGTCAGGAGGATAAATCCTTCGATTAATAATGATAAACAAAATAACAGATGAATTATCATAGGTTAAAATATTATTAATACGTATATTTGCAACTGAAAGGCTTTTGAATAGAAAGCCTTGTGTTGCGTGTGATATTTGTGCGTCTAAATGAAAATCGGCTAAATTTTCTCAAGAACGAATGCACAAAGAAAGCCCTCGCAACCCTTTACCGGATATACGTGTTATCTATGCTGCGATGCAGTGTGGATAATTATTGTATACAGATAAAGGGGGCGTGCGGCTGACTTTTATTCGTTGTTGGGTCTTAGCCGAACCTTCATTTAGATAAAAGTTCAGTCCGCCGCCCTTTCTTTTTTATGAAAGGACTACTCTACTATTATAATGCCATTTAACACCCGCATATTTTAAGGAAAAATCGTTTAAAGTTTATTCCATACCCTTGCTGCTGTATTGCAGGGAGGTATTATGTTTTACTTATAACCTTATTAATATGTCTGAACGTATTACCATTGAAAAAGCTGTCCAGATGACTGGTTTCCCGGCAGAAGATATTCGGGATTGGGCGAAATCCAAAAAGATAAAGTCTTATTCGTATAGAGACGGCGAACCATTGATAGATGCCACAAGTTTGCAGAATTTTGTATCCGGCGTCAAACGCCAGGGAATGCAAAAGTTATATCTCCAAGAGATCATTGAGGATAAAG
Source organism: Parabacteroides sp. AF14-59 (assembly GCF_003479515.1). Taxonomy (NCBI): domain Bacteria; kingdom Pseudomonadati; phylum Bacteroidota; class Bacteroidia; order Bacteroidales; family Tannerellaceae; genus Parabacteroides; species Parabacteroides sp. AF14-59. The sequence continues at coordinate 124,390 of NZ_QUHH01000018.1, forward strand.
AGGAAGAGATTAACGAAATCATTGCCTGGTATGACGATTATATTTTCTGCTTGCGTTCTCTCACAACTGTCTCTCCTTTGCTTAAAATAATAATTGCCGAACTGGCCTCTTTCATAGAGGATAAGAAAGCACGATATATATTCACAGAAATAACGGGGGGAGCAAGAATATTGGATGTTGCCAAACATTGTGGTATGTCGTACGATGGTATGTGCAAACGGTATAACACCATTTTGTCTCACCTGAAGTCGGATACCCGTTTTATGCTTGAATATCATAAAACAATAACGAATCAGGAACTGGAGATAGAACGCCTGGAACTTGAAAACAGAAATTTGGAGTATGAGTTAAACCGGTTGTATGAAAAAGGACTTAAAGCAGGTCTACAATTTAATATCTCCCAATCATTAATCCATGTACCTCTGGAGGCAGCCCAGCGGCTTTGCAGGCCGCTTACTGACCTGACACTGTCTCCCTATATCCGTAAAATACTTGAAAATCTCCATATAGAAACAATGGAGGATATGTTGCGTTATATAGAAACCAAAGGGCTTGACTCTTTGCTGGATATTCCCGGATTTGGTAAACTCGGACTGGAACAACTTAGGTTCCAGTTAGAGAAACATAGGGTACTCGATAAGAATGGCTATTCAGACCTCTATCAATATCTTGTTCGGTAAATATCTCATTTCAATATTTTCTTCTGCAATGCCCGGAACCAGATAAACGCAACAATCCCTTTCAGCATGCTGGAGATACTGATTGCCCACCAAACACCGATAATCCCTAATCCCATTGCAGATAAAACGATCGCCATCGGAATACGTAGCGAGTTGAAAGTAATGCTGATGATCGCAGGCGGAACCGTACGTCCTGTTCCGTAGAACAGTCCTTGCATGGTGATCTCAAGCATCATGAACAGCATCGAATACCCGTCTATCCGCAGGAAAATACCTCCGGCTTCAAATGCTTCCTTTTGGGGTACGATCAGTGAGAATACTTCGCTACCATAAAAGACGAACAATAAAGTACACAGGATTCCGAATATGGTCGTCATTTTCAATGTCGTGTGATAGGCCTCCAATACCCTGTTCTTTTCGGAGGCTGCATAGTTCTGGGCAACGAAGGCACTCAATGCCGTACTGAATCCCTGGGAGGTATTCCAGGCAATCGCTTCAATCTGCCCTCCGGCGGTAAGTGTCATCAGGCCGATATGACCTCCGTAAGTGGAGGCAGTCCGTGCCATGAAAATGTTGATAATGGCAAACAGCGTATTCAGCATGGCAACCGGTAATCCCAGTTGCAGGATCCTTTGTGAATAGTTTTTCTTTAGTTTGACGAAGAAGGAGAATCCTCCCAATAACTTGCTTCTCCATTTTAGTTGATATACGAAAATAGCGCATACCGTTGCTTGCGATAGCCACGTCGCCCAGGCTGCTCCGGCTGTACCCATGTCGAATACAAAAATAAATACCGGGTCGAGTATCATATTAATGATAAGTCCCGTTCCGCTGATATAAAACGGTATTTTACTTAGCCCTGCTGCATTGTGGATGCCGGTGAAGGCAGCCGACAGGAATATAAAGGGGAAGGCTGTCGATACGATCCGTAAATATTCTACGGCATTTTCCGCAATAGGGGCTTCCAGTTTATAAATGCCGATGATCGGGTGGGCAAAGACAAAAAGAAGCAATCCCCAGCATACAGAGATAATCAGGGCAATGGTAAGGTTATGTGAAGAATAGTTCCTGGCGTCTTCTTCATTCCGTGCTCCGATGCTTTGTCCGACACTCACTTCCGAGCCTACTTTATTCAACAGCGATATCGAGTTGGTCATCCAGGTAAGGATACCCACGGCACCGATAGCGGCAACAGCCTCGCTACCCAGACGTCCCACCCAGGCCATATCGGTAATGCTGTAAGCCATCTGAATAAAAGAAGTACCCATAATCGGCAGAGCCAGATTGAATAGCTGCCGTTTGATCGGGCCTTGTGTCAGGTTTTTTGTTCCTTGCATGTTCGTCTTATTTGGGTGCAAAAGTAGAAATAATCGTGCAGTTTATATTACTTTAAACTAGTTTGTGTCTTGAGATTGATTAATATATGTATTTTTGTATAATGAGTAACTGGGAAAAACAACAAGATGTAAAAAAGGAGGTGCTGGAGCGGGATAAATCCCGACGAGAAAACCTCGGTAAATTTTTTTATGACTTGGCAAAAGTAGCGTTTGCCGGACTGGTTGTAGGTGGGGTTGCTCCATTGTATGCAAATATGGATAATTCGGATAATTGGTATGTTGTTTTTGCCGGAACTGTTTTTACAATAATATTTGCGTGGATTGGTAATAAAATTCTAAAGTAAAGGATTATTATGGATATGTTGTCATTGGTATTTACAGTAGGTGCTGTTATTGGTGCTGTTTTTCTTGCTTGGCTTTATACTAAACCAGGAAAGAAATGGTTGGAAAATTTATAATCATTCTTGTGATATAGAAACTGCCTTCGTCGCGTTTCTAACGGAGAAAGCCGTACTATAACAAAGTTTGCTATAGTACGGCTTTCTTATTGAAAGGTACAATTAGAAGTTGATATTCACTCCGATCATTGCACTGAACTTCTGCAACGGATATCCGTAGTAAAGTTCATATTTCTGGAATAATACATTATTCAGTTTCAGATACATCCCGAAAGTATCGTTGAAGTTGTATGCTCCGGTCAAATTCAGTTCGTTGATGTTATCCATCTTTACATCCTGAGAACCCAGTTTGGCTTCACGTCCGGTTCCCAGATAATAGTCCAGGGAAGCAGACAGGTTTTTGATCGGGCGTACTGTTACACCGGCGGTGATCTCCATCTCCGGCATTCCCCATGCTTTAGCATCTTTACCTCTTAAATTCGTATCAGGGTATTTGTCGCTGTATTCTGCCGTCCAGTTGTTGTAAACACCTTTCAAAGATATTTCGAACAGTTGCTGGTAGCTGTATTTCAGGTTGGCTCCGATAAGCAATTGTTTTGTATCTATTTCGTTTAGCATACCACACGCTGAATCGAAGTAGTCTTCATCTCCGAAAGCGAATGAAGGAACAAAGAAATAGTTATTGCTGGTGATTTTATACCCTCCGAAAACATCAAACCAGAAACCGGGTGCGACGCCACTCTTGATTCCTATGATACCGTCCAGCCAGTTGCGTGAAGGGGTTAGTCTAGATGTAGGAGATGCATAACGGTTTACCTGAAACAAGTCGTACATACTGTTTGAATTTAATTTGCCATTAGCATTTAAATACAATACGGTCTTGTCCGCTACTTCAACGTCTGCTGAAATATTGGGAGATACCATGAATTCTTTTTCTGCTCCGCTAAAAAACATAGCGTTCACTCCCAGTTTAACATGCCAGTTATCACCTATTACCTTATAATATGGACTTAATGTAGCTGCGGCAAAATTGTCAAAATAATAGATATATCCGGCTTTTTCTCCGTCCGGTATCTTCATTTCATTTGGTAAGCTATAGTTGAAGTACTGGAAGTTACCATCTAATCCAACTCTTTGATTACCGCCAAAACCTGCGTTTAGTCCAAAATTAAGATTGAATGTTCCTTCTGTCGGTCCGTCGAATTGTTTGCCCGCTCCGTATTTATAAGAGAAATTGGTATAACCTAAATCCAGCAGATAACCTACAGGTGCATCTTCTTTTGATTCAACGCCTACATTCGCTTTGATCGTTTGAGCGACCTGGTTGGTTTCGACATCGCTGGCTAAATTCGGAACCGTACTGGAAATAGGATCTAATGCCGGCAATCCGTAATAGTTGAATCCTGAATAACCATACTTAACGCCCATCTTCAGTGCCAACTTATCGAAGTTATGCTTGAAGTTAAGGCCACCCATATTATCGTTCAGTTTCGCCTTTACCTTTTCATCTATCTGTAAATATTTCACCTTGCCGTTGGTAGAACGGTGTGAGAACCAGATATTCAGTTGATCCTTGTCTGTGCTGAGGATATGGTAGCCCAGGTCTCCGTTCAGGTTCAGATAGGTTCCGCCTCCGAAGTTGAAATAACCGCGGCGTTTGTTGTATTGGATATCCGTCATGATATTACCGGAAGGGAGCAGGCTGATCTCTTTCTGAGGATCGGCTGCAATTGTAAAACCGGCATAATCGATCGGCATCTTCTTTACTTCCGGTTCTTTGATGACCGGAAGGGTGTTCACTTTGCTTGCATCCTGTACCGTCGGATCATATTCACGTTCGAGCGTCATCTCCCGGTCCAGATTCTGTTTCTTCGAAGTATCTTCCTGTGCACTCATTGTGGCTGTAGTCCCAAGCAAGGCTACAACACACAGCGCTTTTACATTATATATAGTCTTCATTGTATTCAATTATTGCTTTAGTTTACCTAATCTGTCCTCTATCATACCGGCAATCTCATCGTCACCCTTGTAGTTGTTCTGCAGGTTGTTCAGATAAGCGCGTGCCTGAACGTCGTCTCCCTGGCGGATATAAATATCTGCCCACAGGATGAATCCGCGTGCCAGCCAGTACTGGTGGGGTGTTCCGTTCTTAGCGAAATCTTCCAGTATCTTTTCAGCATTCTTATCGTCTTTGGTGTCATAGAAGTATTGAGCCAACAGATATTTGGCTTCTGCTCCGTGAGCTGTACGGGTATCCTTGCTGAGAACCTTCAGGTCTTCGAGTGCTTTCGCCGGTTGCTTGTGGTCGATATAAGCTTTGGCACGGATATAACGGGCTTCGGCTTCTACTTCAGGAGACAGCTTCGGGTCTTTCAGCAATTCGTTGGCTGCGAGCTGTGCTTCTTCCTGTTGTCCGGTCTGCAGGGCACAACGCATGATACCCAGGCGGGCAGCCTGTTTGTTCTCCGGATTCTCTGCGATAACCTGTAAACGTTTGAATGTTTCCAGTGCTGCAGGGAAGTCCTGGGTGAGATATTGCATTTCGGCCGTACGTGCCACCGATTCTTCCAGGAATTTAGTGTCGCCGCTATCGATAACCGATTTGAAACGCTGCAGGGCTTCGTCATATTCCTTCTTGGCAAAGGCGATGCTTCCCAGATAATAGTTTGCATTCGAACTGAAAGCTCCTTCCGGGAATGTCTGCAGATAGTTGACCAGGCTGCGGCGGGCTTCATCGTTATTACCGCGCAGGAAGAGTTTTTCTGCTGCAATGTATGTCAGTGAATCCTGTTCGCTGACTTCCAGGCGGACATTACCTCCCAGTGAGTTGACATAGTTGGCATACGCATTGATATCGTTCAGGTCGATATAAACAGACTTCAGGTCCTGAAGAGCTACTCTGGCTTCTTCGCTGCCCGGATAGTTGCTGATAACCTTCTTATAGGCATCGGCAGCTTTCTGAGGTTGGTTGTCATTGAAATACAACAGACCTAACTGGATGCCGGCTTTACGGGCGAGACTGCTTTGCGGGAAACGCTGGATCAGTGTTTCGAAAGCCTGTGCTGCCTGTGAACTGTTTTCAAGCAATACATAAGAACGTCCTTTTTCGAAAAGAGCGTCGTCTACATATTGTGATTCCGGATAATCGCGGATCAGGCGGTCCATTGCACTGATCTTACCCCGATAGTCTTTCTGCAAACCGAGCAGGAAGCCTTTCTGGTAAACCGAATAATCTCCGGCAGAAGGTTGTAGTTGAGCGGCACGGCTATAGTTTTCTTCTGCCTGTGCGAACTGACGTTTCTGATACAGACAGTCACCGACACGGTTATAAGCATCAGCCAAAGCCGGAGCCTGCTGGTTGCTTTCCAGATTGATATACTGGCGGAAACGGTTTTCTGCTTCCCCGTATTCTTTCAGTTTGAAGTAGCAATATCCCAGATTGTAATGAGCCAGTGCGTACATGTCGGTATTTCGCTGGCGGGTATTGTTCAGATAGGTACGGTAATCGGAGATCGCCTGCTGATATTCTCCTTTGCGGTAGTATGATTCTCCACGCCAGAAATAAGCATCGTTGCGTGATTCCATATTATAGGAACCCAGATTGATCGCTTGTGTGAACAGATTAACCGCTTCATCCAGTTTCATATTGGTGAACGCCTGCGTTCCCAACTGGAACAAGATGTCTTGTTTGGCTTCCAGTATCTTTGTACTCGGATGGTTGATCTTATTGATGGAGTTGAGGGCTGCCTGATAGTTTTTAGTAGTCAGATAGACTTCCACCAGGTAGTCGTTTACTTTATCGGCATATTGTGAATTCGGGAAATCGTTGAGGAAGTCTTCGAAGATGGTCACCGACTCACCGAATCCTGTAAAGGCTGTTTCATGGATCAGCAACGCATAATTGAACATCGCTACTTCCTGGATCTGTTTGTCGAAAGAAGAGGTTGCCGCAGCCTCGAAAGCCATGCGGGCATTGTTCTTGTCTTTCAGTTTCAGGTAAGACTGTCCCAGATACAGATAAGCATTCTGTGTCAGTGCATCGTTTTCGCGTACGGTCTGTGACAAAGCGCTGACTGCACTGCTGTAATTCCCTTTATTATAATAGCAGACGCCGAGAATATACAGATCGCCTCTTAACGGACTGTCGGTAGACGATACATATTTGCTTAACATGCTGATCGCCTTATCCTGATTTCCCTGGTGGTAATACGAATTACCCAGGATACGATAGACTTCGCTGTTATTCTTGCTGTTCGGATAAGAGGAGAGAAGTTCTTCCCCTTCGCTTATCACCTTTTCATACTTGTTCTGTATAAAATAGATCTGTGTAATATAGTACAATGATTGTTCGCGGTAATCCGGCATGTCTTTCAGGCGGGTGAACTCGACCAGTGCATTGTTGTATTTGCCGGTTGCGTAATCTATATAAGCCACATAGTAGGTCGCGGCTTCCCGGTACTGGGTCCCTATTTGTTGTATCCGGGCAAAATAGTTCCGCGCCTTATCCATCTCACCCGTTTGCAGAAGTGAATAAGCCAGCCGGAAGCTATAGACTTCCTGTTGCTCCGGACTGAGCACATCTATATCCGATTCGTTGAACCAGAAAATAGCTTTCTGGTATTCTCCGCGTCCGAAATGAACAGAACCGATCAGGAAGTTCACTTCATCGCTATGGCGTGAAGCCGGATAATCTTCCAGATAATCTTTCAATAGTTCATCGGCATTGGGACGTCCCTGTTCATAAGCTGCATATACGATCATATAGTCAGCTTCCTGGATCAGGTCTGCATCTTTTGCATGCTGTTTATAAGCTTCCAGCTTATCGATGCAACCCGGATAGTTCTTTAAACTAAACAATTCTTTACCTTCTACGAACAAACGGTCCGGTGCCTCAAACTGGTACGACCGTTGCCCGCTAGCCACATGACTTCCTACCACCAGGCACAGTGGAATAAGTATTCTTTTCATCACTCCTTCGCTTTTATGTACAGATATTAAACAGTCTCTGTTAATTCTAAGTTGCAAATATAAAGAATAACATACAAAAGCTAAGTAAGTTATTAACAAAAAGAATTAATATTTGGAATCATAAACAAACGTGTTAAAGTAAAAATAGAGATCGACAGCATCAACGGGCAGGCTTCAATTGCGGAGTTCGGGGTGTATGATGAACAACGTTAAGAATAAATAAAACCGCCGCGAATCACTTCGGGGCGGTTTCAGGTTCCACATTTACCATCAATTATGTTTATAATTTATGTGGAGATATTTTTGTTTGTCAAAATTATTCAATGACTTTATACCAATCACTCTTCATCCAGAATAGCGTTGTGTACCAGGAGTCTTCTTTACCATTCAGGAATGCATTCAAACTTTCCTGATTGTAATCTTTTTCGTCAGAAGTATATTCCAGGCGGTTCAGAGGAAGTGGGGTATCTGCAGTCTGAGGATCTCTCTTGAAATAGAGTTCCGGATATCCTGTACGGCGTACAACATTCCAGGCTTCCAGTTCCTGAATAGCTCCGTGATGAATCCATCGTTGTGTCAGGATTGATTTTAACGGATTACTAGCATCCCACTGTGATTCAGCATAGGCTTCGACTGTAGCGTCATCTGGTGCCGGCAGTGCTGTACGGTATGTACCGGTTGAATTCAGGTTGAAATAAAACTCAGTAGATAATTTAACACCGTCTATATAAGCCGCTTTGGCATCACCGCTGGCCCAGTTGTTGGCATAGGCTTCCGCTTTCATAAAGGCAACTTCGGCAGCTGTCATCCAGATACCTGGGAAACCCGGGTTACGTGTGAAAGTCGAGGTATCCAACGCAGCATAATATTTAGCTGTACCATGTGTACTGATAGCCATATTTGCTTCCTGATCTGCTGCGCTTTCCGTAGGGTCCAGACCGATATACTGGTTATCCCAGTTTGCGTCATATAATACTTCCAGACGTGGATCCGGATTATCGGTATTTGCATTTAATGCCCGTTGCATGAAACCGGACATACGGTTATATGTCGAGTTTTCAATAGCGTCTTGCAGATCTTTATCGAAATTGAAAGCATCATCGCTTTGTGCTACCGTTGTGTTTTCTGCATTCGTGTCTACCATCGGGTAAGTGGAAGGATTACTAAGCATGGTTTGGATAGCACTGCGTGCTTCTGATGTCAGGTCACCGTTTGAAGCCAAATGAGTGGCGACGCGAAGACGCAGAGAATTGACATATCTCTGCCACATGGATACATCTCCTTTGTTTACATAGTCTTCTGCTGTCATGTAGGTGGCTGCGGAAGAGCTTAATGACGGATGATTGTTCAGGTATGTATTTGTTTCATCCAGATCTTTTAAGATCATGCTATACAGTTCCGTTTCAGAATCGTATTTAGGTTTGGACGAAACAATATCCCCGGTACTCCATAAGTATCCGGCTTCCGAGAAAGGCAGGCTTCCCCATAAAGACAATACTTCATATAGTTGTTCTTCCAGAACAGTGCGTCCCAAATGAAGGAAAATTTCGTTATCTTCTTTTTCTTTATCCGTCAGATTATTGTAAGTCTGTTCCAGTAACCTGTATTGGGCAAGCGTTGTATAGAAATTTTTCCATCTTTCGTTGAAATAAGTTGTTCCCGCACCGGTGAAACGACCTTTGTCGTTGGTGTGTCCGATTACCCCGGAAAAGCGGCCGGAAGTAGTCGAAGATACATAATATCTGTAATATACTGGATTCATCCAGGTATTACAAGCCTGCCAAAGTCCTACCATTACGCCAGGACATGTCACAGACTGTGCCTGTTCCGGATTTTGATATTGATCCGAAAATTTATCGTCGCTGCATGAGAAGGTGGATAATAGTGCCGCACATCCCAATACAAGTGAATATATTTGTTTCATTTTCTGCATTCTTTATATATTTCTTTACAATCAATTAAAAACTAGCACGTAGTGAGAAACCAAAGGAGCGGGTTGTTGCTGTAGATCCGCTGATATAAGATTGGTTCACCCAGTTTGTACCATCCGTTGATTCCGGGTCCATTTCTTTCAAACTCTTGTAGAAGTAGAATAAGTTACGTCCGTAAACAGAAACCATTAGATTTTTACAACCAAATTTGGCAACCAGTTCTTTCGGCAGGCTGTAACCTATGCTTAATTCGCGCAGTTTGAAATAAGTGTTTTCCTGGATAGCGTTTTCGTAGGTGACATTACCTGAGTATCCCCAGCCGTATTGGTTGTAAAATGTTTCACCTGCTGTCGCGATGATATCGTTCGGAGTTCCGTCCTCTTTTACACCGGGTAGGATTACACCATTGTCATATACTGTACAGCCGTTTACGGTAGAACCGGCTGCCTGGTCTGTCAGGTGGCGTATGGAAGGATCGGATAATACGTTGCCATCGGCATACCAGCTCAAGCCGCCATGAGAGGCGTCACGACCTTGCAGTGTATGTTCCAATGTTCCGATTTCAGACATGTATTGATAGGGCTTGTTCATTACGTCACCACCAATACGGAAGTCGATAGAAGCATCCAGATACCAGTTCTTGTAGCTGACGGATGTGCTCAGACCGCCGACCAGTTTCGGCATGGCATTACCTGCTTTTACGCGTTGTGTGTAATCGACTTTGTATAAACCGTTTTCATCAACAATTTTATTGCCGTTTTCATCTGTTACAGTTTTATATACATACCAGTCGCCCATTGCTTCTCCGACATGTGATTCCAGTACAGCTGCTCCGTTGTCGATGGTTGTATGTTCAAGTCTGTCAACGCCATCTGTTAACTTCACGACCTTATTACGGTTCCAGGCCCAGTTGGCGCGGATATCCCAGGTCCAGTCTTTAGTCTGGATCGGCGTACCGTAAATAGACATTTCCAAACCTTGGTTCTTCAACTCACCCACGTTCATCCAGATGGAAGTACCTCCCGAAGAAGCAGCTGTAGAGGTATTCAGAATTTGGTCTTTTATTTTGTTATGATAGAAAGACAATTCAAATCCTAAGCGGTTTTGTAAAAACTTGTTTTCCCATCCCAGTTCGAATTCGTATTTCTTTTCCGGCTGTAACTCGTTGTTCCCCAGTTCGCTTAATGAAATCTGATTATAAATATAGCTGTCTGCAGCATCTTGTTTATATCCGGTTGTTGCTTTATAGACAATTGGAGCATTACCTACGATACCGTAGCTTACACGAATTTTACCATAGTCATACCAACTTGGGTTCTTATCTTTCAGTAATGAAGTATAGATTACACTACCATTGACAGAAGGATAGAAGAAAGAGTTGTTGCCTGGAGCCAAGGTGGATGTTTTTTCCTGACGTATAGTTCCTTCCAGATAAGCCCAACTATCGTAACCAAACGAAGCGGTAGCGAAATATGCTGTTTTCAGCAATGACATTTTTGTCATACTGGGGGTAGCGGGAGATAAAGCGGAAGCATTCAAATGGAACCAGTTTTCCACGCTTAATCCACCACGGGTAGTGACAGAGGTCATCATCTGACGTTCCTGGCGGCCTGACCAGCCGACGTTGGCTGTAATATTGTACTTCTCTGCGAATGTACGGTCAAACATCAACATGATATCACCGTAGTAAATTTCATACTTGTCGTTTTTCAGAGAATAACTACCTGTATAGTTACCTGCCGTTGCCAATGCATTCGGATATTCTGTGTGGTTCTTATTCTCTTCTTCGTCAAATGTTAAGTCGGTAGACAAACGTCCCCGGGCTGTCAATCCAGGTATGATTTCCCAACTGGGAGAAACACTGGCAATAAAACGATTGTTGTTTTCGTATTGTTCCTTGCCGTAGATGTTCCATAAATAACGGTCGCCTATGTAACTGAAAGATGGGTCATATTCCCATGCTTCATCCAGGAATGTAGCAGCATATTCAGAGGTGTATGCTCTGTTCATGTAGCCCTGGCTGGTTACGATCCTGTTTTTCAAAGATGCGATATCGTCATAGCCGGTAAACATACCGTTATAACTACTCATCAACTGGTCGATACGATAGGTACGGTTCTTTACGTATTGACGCATATAATTAGCAGAATAATCAAGTTTTATTCCTTTCAGGATATTCTGAGAACCTGTCAATGAGAAATTGTGTTTGTTGTTATGAGAGTTTAACTGAGTCGGTGTAACATCTGTATAGGTATAAGAAAAACGCATATTTCCTTTTTCCGTACCGTTTGTAACAGCGAGGTTATATGTTTGATTGATACCTGTCTGGAAAAGATCGTTCCATTGGTTATGATCGATGGGGGAATAAGTTCGTATTGTTCCATCCCAGTTATATAATTGGGAGGTATTGTCGTACTTGGGTCCCCATGAATAATATGTATTACGTAAGCTGGTAACCGGGTTGCCGTTTCTGTCAGTACGTGTGTTTTGGAAACCGGTGGCCTTTTCAAAATCATTACCTCTTGTGTCAAGCAGAGAGTTGTCATAACCCGGTCCGAATTCTTTCTGAATATTGGGCATATAGGCTACTTTGTCAAAACTAACGTTTGCGCTGAAATCTACTCCTAAGCCGGAAGCTCCTTTACCGCTTTTAGTTGTAATCATAACAACACCATTAGCGGCCTCAGAACCATACAAAGCAGAAGCTGCTGCACCTTTCAGGATAGAGATATTTTCAATATCGGCAGGGTTGATGTCTACCAAACCATTTGATTCGACACGCTGTTGGCTCCAGTAGTCTTTATTGTTGGCATCCCCATTGTGAATGGGAACACCATCCATTACAATTAACGGCTGTGTAGAACCGGAAATAGATGATAAGCCGCGGACAGAGATAGATACAGACGATGTACCTCCACCGGGAGCTGCATTGATACGTACACCGGACGCTTTACCATACAATGAAGTGGCGAAATCAGGAGTACCGGTTTTTACGAGTTCTCCTGCCTCAATTGTACTTACAGCGTAACCCAGTTTTTTTGCATCTTTCTTGATACCCATAGCTGTTACAACTACTTCGTCCAGTTTTTGGGTGTCTTCAACTAATTTAATATTCAAAGAGGCTTGACCTGTGTAAGTGATTTCCTGGGTCGCATATCCGATAAAGGAAATCTGGATAACGTCTCCGTTTTTGACTCCTTCCAAGATGAAGTTACCATCCATATCGGTAATATTACCATTGGTGGTTCCTTTAATAACAACTGATGCTCCGGCAACAGGGCCGAAATCATCTTCTACAACACCCGTCACTTTTCCGTTTTGTTGGGAAATGGCGGTTTCTAGCTTCTCTGGCGCTAAATCAGCATATACGCTGGCTGGTAGTGCCATAGCTCCTGCGGCAAGGAGTAAGCTGACTTGTTTGAAGTGTTTCAACATAATAAATGATGTTATTGATGATAATACTAGTGTTAGTAAAGGTTCTTTAGATTTTGACGTTTATCGATCTTTGATCTTAGTTCTGAAAGAACT
>NZ_QUHH01000019.1:0-128342 GCF_003479515.1 Parabacteroides sp. AF14-59
TTTAACGACAAAACATATATGATTTGCAAACGAAACATATATGTTTTGGAAAACGATTTACTTTGTAATAGAGCGTTAGAGAACGGTTTGACCTCTACTGAAAAAAATTGAAAAAATACCCTATTATAAATTCTATATTAAAGATACTTCTATCTATATTTAAAGAGAGACCGGTTCGTGTGTATAAGCTGTGTTTTATAACTTGTTTTGGATACCTGAAATTCAATCGATGCAGCGTATAGGAAACGTATAACTCAGCGTATAACTTAATTTCTTTAATTGTACAATATAGAACTAGGATCAAAACATTTGGTCCTACAATCTGATTATGCCTGGTAGGAGTTCCGAAAATTTCGATTCAGAAATTATCAGATTTGAGTCTGTGCATTTCCATATCAGAGTATCAACTCTGTCAGATTACTATTTACCATGAAATAAATCAATTAATATAAACGAATAAAAAAAGATTGGCTATATTTGTTGAAACTCCATTAGGAGGTAACTAAAAACAATTAGCTATGAACAAATTTATCAATCCCTTCTCGGATTACGGCTGGAAACGTATTTTCGGCAGTGAAGTAAGTAAAGATCTTATCATCAGCTTCTTGAATGAAGTAATTCAACAAGAAGTAATCGTAGACATCACTTTTAGGAATGTAGAGATGTTAGGGCTGAAACAAGACCAGCGGCGTGCCGTATTCGACATCTTCTGTGAGAATGAAAAGGGGGAAGTCTTCATCGTAGAGATGCAGAAAAGTCGGCAGAAATACTTTTCAGACAGGGTGTTATACTATGCTTCTTTTGCAATCCAGCAACAATCCATGATCGTAAAGGAAAAGCTGGCAAAGGACTCTGATGAAAAAATTCGTAAACAATGGAATTATCACATTAGTAAAGTGTATGTTATTTGCGTACTGAATTATATTATGGACCCTTCCCTCCCGGAGAAATACCGCTGGGATATCGTGCGTATGGACCGCGAACTGAAGGTGCCCTTCAGCGAAACGCTCAACGAGATTTATCTTGAAATGCCGAAATTTGTGTTACCTTTGCGTTTATGCGACACTCTTTATAAGAAGTGGTTATATGTATTAAACAATATCGAGATCATGGAACGATTACCCAAAGAACTCAACAACCAAATTTTCCGCAAGCTTAAAAGCATTGTGGAAGTAGCGAGTATGACGCCCGATCAACGTCTGGAATATGAATTAAGCATCTCTGTCGAACGTGACCTTTCCGCGGCCCTCGATACCAGCTTCGAGGATGGGATGGAGAAAGGGCTTGAGAAAGGCAAAGCGGAAGAACAACGTCTGATTGCTGTAAATATGAAAAGACAGGGCATAGATGTTGAAACAATTGCCAAATGTACCAGTCTGCCTGTTGAAGAAATAGAACGATTGTAATTTGTTCATATTATGTTCAATCAGCAAAGTAATCCAGCCTTCGGACAACTTTGCTGATTTTTTGTTTCATTTCTTTCTACTAATGAATCTTTCTCTCCTACCTATATCTCAAAAAATATTTTCATTGAATAAAACCGCCACTTCACTGATTATTTTTTCCTATCAATAAAAGCATCTCTATTTTTGAAACCACAATGTAGAGGTTTAGTAAAAGGTTTCGTTATTAGTCTGAAAAGTAATATGGAAGAAAAGGTTATCGACACTATTCTAAAAAGCTTCCCCTCCATCTCCCTGAGTGAGATGGAGGGTGTCCGGCTGATGAACCGGATAGATACCAAGTACACGACAACGTCGGAGCAGTTGGTCTGTTTCCTTCGCCTGTTGCAAAAGGACTATTATATACAGGAAATAAACGGTAAACGTGTCAGCCCCTATCGCACCGTCTATCTGGATACACCGGGACTATCCATGTATCTGGCACACCAGAACGGACGTAAAACCCGCGAAAAAATACGCATGCGTTCCTATATAGATTCCTGCCGGACTTTCCTTGAGATAAAAGATAAAAACAATAAAGGAAGAACACGAAAAGTACGGATGCCCCTCTCCTCTATGAACTCATACCTGGTCACAGAAGCAGAAGTGTTTCTTTATGAACATGCTTCCTTTCAGTTGCAAGACTTAACGTTACAGGTTGAAAACCAGTTCAACCGTATCACCCTGGTCAACCGGGAGAAAACAGAACGGCTTACCATCGATACGGATCTCTGCTTCCGCCATCTCTCTTCCGGAAAAGAACAATCGTTACCCGGACTGGTCATTATCGAACTGAAGCAGGACGGAAATATCCCCTCCCGCGCCAAAGTAAACCTTTCGCAATTACATATCCACCCGGTAAGTATCAGTAAATATTGCCTGGGTATGCTCCTGACGAACCCGGAAGCCAAACGCAACCGCTTTAAAAAGAAACTCACTCAAATAAATAAACTAGCAAACTATTCTTATGGATACATTATTTGATATCGTAGAGGAAACGCAGTTGATGGGCACTCCCGTAATGGATACGGAAGCGATTACCCAGCTGCTTATCCGGTTCTTTTTCAACTTCGTGATTGTCGGGATCATCATCCATTTCTTTTATTACCCGAAGAGCCGGCGGAGGGATTACTATTTCACATTCTCTTTGATCAATGTCAGTGTCTTTTTCCTGATCATCCTGATGGGAAGCGTGAAGCTGAAGATCGGTTTTGCCCTGGGTATATTTGCCATCTTCGGGATCATCCGCTACCGGACAGAATCGGTCCCTATCCGCGAAATGACGTATCTCTTCATCATTATCGCCCTATCCGTTATCAATGCCTTGTCTGTACAGATCAGTTATGCCGAACTGATTGCGACAAACTGTATCTTTATCCTTGTCACCTGGCTGCTGGAAAGCGAACGCTGGCTGAAACATGTATCCTGCAAACTGATCCTGTATGATAAAATCCAGCTGATCGTTCCGGAAAAACGCAAAGAGCTGATAGCAGACCTCCGCCACCGTACCGGACTGAATATACAAAAGATTGAGATCGGGCATATCGATTTCCTGCGCGATGCGGCATTCATCAAGGTATATTATGAATCCGAAGTGAGGGAGATCAATTCGGTCGATACAGTAACCCGTTTCCCTCGGGAAGGAGAATAAAAACATTTAAATACATCGATCATGAAACAGCTAAAAATACTATTTTTTACCGCTTCCCTGCTGACTATCCATACTCTTTCAGCACAGGACGACCTGGGCTCCTCCCTTAGCGCCGACATTACTAAAAGGATCATCCCCGGGTTGAACCTGTCGCTGGAAGAAGACTTCCGGCTGCGTGATAACCTGAGTGAGGTCGACCGTTTTTCGACTACACTCGAACTAAGCTATAAGCCCTGGAAGTTCCTGAAATTAGGCGGTGCCTACAACCTGATCAACTATAACCATGAGACGAAAGGTTGGGAAGTGCGCCACCGGTATTATTTTTTTGCCACCGGTTCTTACCGTATTAACCGCTTTACCGTATCTTTACGGGAGCGTTTTCAGAGTACCTACCGTGTCGGAGTGAAGGAAACAAGCAAACGGGCAAACCCGAAACTGTATCTTCGCAGCCGCCTGGAGGTGGAATACGATATAAGGAATTGTAAATTCGAGCCTTTTGCCTCTGTCGAGCTATACAATACACTGAACGATCCGCAGGGAAACAAGATGAACAAGTTGAAATACACGGCAGGAAGCAAATATAAGCTGAACAAGCGTAATTCGTTACAACTCTATTATCGTTACGTCAACTTCAAAGACGATGACGAAGGAAACGGTAAACATATGATAGGATTGGGATATTCATATAAATTCTGACAGCAATGGAGAAACAGGAACGACGACAGAAGCTACTGGAAAACCTGATCTACCTGATTATCTGGGTAGTCATTCTGGTGTCCCCGCTTCTGGAACATAAATATAACGGAGAGACGATCAACTGGAACGATATTTTCCGCGCCTGGAAAATGATCGCACCTTTCTTTATCCTTTTCCTGATCAATAATTATGTGCTTATTCCTTTTTTACTGATAAGGAAAAAGTCATGGCTTTACCTGCTATTCTCCTTGCTGACCGTCTGCCTGATATTTGCCTTGAATCCTTTCGTCAAACTCAAACGACCCGGAGGAATGGAGAAACATCCGCCACGCGAATTTATGATGAACCGGCCGCCGAAAGAGGAAATGCCGGGACCTAAATTCCCGATGGAGAAAGAACCGCCCAGGCAAGCTATGCGCCCACCGATGTGGCAGATGCCGGGGATGATCTCTCCTATGGTAAACTTCATCCTGACAGCTATCCTGGTACTCGGCCTGAATGTCGCCATTAAGCTCCTGTTCAAATCGATCCGTGACGAGCACCGGATGAAGGAACTGGAGAAACATACCTTACAAACAGAACTGGAATACCTGAAACATCAGATCAATCCGCATTTCTTTATGAATACGCTCAACAATATCCATGCGCTTATCGACCTGGATACGGAAAAAGCGAAAGAGACCGTTCTTGAGTTATCCAAGATGATGCGTTATGTTTTATATGATGCCACCCAGCCCACCTTGCCACTGGCTAAAGAGATCGCTTTTCTGGATAATTATATCGGATTGATGAAACTCCGCTATACGGACCAGGTTGAAATAGGGGTATCTCTCCCGGAAGAGATACCGAACATACAGATTCCGCCCCTGCTCTTCATTTCTTTTCTTGAAAATGCGTTCAAGCATGGGATCAGTTACCGCCGGAAGTCATTCATCCACCTGTCGATGGAGGTTAAAGAGAACGAAATAGAATGCCTCGTGATCAACAGCAGTTTCAACAATGCGACCGAACAACACAAAGGGATAGGACTTGAAAATGTGAAGAAGCGGCTCCGTTTGTTATACGACAATGATTATACGCTGGATATCCAAAGTGAGAATAATGAATATCGTGTTTTACTGATAATACCCATACAATCATGATCAGATGTATTGCCATTGATGATGAGCCGCTGGCGCTCACACAAATAACCGGTTATATAGAAAAAGTTCCTTTTCTTCAACTGGTCAAAAGTTGTTCGAGTGCACTCGAAGCACTCGACGTGATTGCTTCGCAACCCGTCGACCTTATTTTTGCCGACATCAATATGCCGGACCTGAACGGGATGGATTTCGTTAAATCGCTGGTAAAGAAACCGCTTGTTATCTTTACAACCGCTTATTCGGAATATGCCGTAGAAGGTTTCCGCGTGGATGCGCTCGATTATCTGCTAAAGCCATTCGGATACGGCGATTTCCTGAAAGCGGCAAACAAAGCATTGCGACAGATGGAATTACTAAAACCATCCGCCATAGTCCCTGAAGTAAAAGATGAAAACAGCCCGTCGGAAAGCAAAGACCTTTACATCAAAGCGGATTACAAAATGATCCGGATAGATATGAGCAAGATCCTGTATATCGAAAGCCAGAATGAATATGTCCGCATCTTTACCGAAGACCAGAAGCCGGTCATGTCTCTTATCAGCATGAAATTACTGGAAGAGAAATTACCTTCGGGCAAATTCATGCGTGTGCATCGTTCGTATATGGTAAACCTCTCAAAGATAACGGCAGTAGCCAATAACCGTATCATTTTCGGAAAGGACACTTATATCCCTATCGGCAACCAGTATAAAGATAAATTCACTCAATATCTGGATACCCGCTTCCTCGGGAAATAGATATTATTTATCTGTGGATATAAGGCATCTTACAGAATTATCAAACAAATATTAGCAGATCCAAACGTTAAATCGTATCTTTGAATTCATATAAAAACGGACAAACAAACAGTTCATATGAAGATCATCACATACAATGTAAACGGTCTGCGTGCAGCCGTTGGAAAGGGATTGCCCGAATGGCTCGGTGAGCAGCAACCGGATGTACTTTGCCTGCAGGAAACCAAACTGCAACCGGACCAGTTTCCGGCAGAAGCATTCGAGGCTCTGGGCTATAAAGCCTATTTATTCAGTGCACAAAAGAAAGGATACAGCGGCGTTGCCATCCTGACCAAGCAGGAACCCGATCATGTGGAAACCGGCATGGGAATAGAGAAATACGATAATGAAGGACGCTTTATCCGTGCAGATTACGGCGATATCTCTGTCGTAAGCGTCTACCATCCTTCAGGAACCAGCGGCGATGAACGTCAGGCGTTTAAGATGGAATGGCTGGAAGATTTCCGGAACTATGTAGTGGAATTACAGAAAACACGCAAGCAACTGATCCTTTGCGGCGACTATAATATCTGCCATGAACCGATAGATATCCATGATCCTGTACGGAATGCGACCAATAGTGGTTTCCTTCCTGAAGAACGCGAATGGATGACACGGTTTCTCGATGCCGGATTTATCGACACGTTCCGTTTCCTGAATCCCGACAAGCAGCAATATACCTGGTGGAGCTACCGCTTCAATGCGCGCAAAAACAATAAAGGCTGGCGTATCGACTACTGCATGGTGAGCGAACCGGTAAAGCCGTTACTGAAAGAAGCCTACATATTGAACGATGCTATACACTCGGATCATTGCCCGGCGGTGTTGGAAATCAAATAAAAGACAAGAAGAAATTGTATCAAAAGACGGTATTTACCGGACGCAGAATTCTAAGATATCTGCGTCCGGTTTATTTGTTTTGATATATCTACTTAAACCTACTCCCGCCAATACTCCGGCTTATCCAACGCTTCGGCACATTTTACTTTCCCTTTGGGGAAATCTTTCGTTTCCGGGATGAGGAACTGATACATCCAACAGTCTGCATAGATGCTTTCGATCGGATAAGGAGGCGGATAACCGGCCTCTTCTGCCTTTCCTTTAAATCCGTGGCGGGGATAATATTCTTTATGCCCCAGAACAAATACCAACTCTACACCCATATCCTTCAATATCCGATGCCCTTCGCGGATCAATAAACCGCCAATTCCTTGCTTCTGATATGCTGGTTTTACAGCCAATGGAGCCAGGATATACACAGAAGGAGAAGGATTGGATCCCTCCAGTAAGGCCTTGGTGAAAAGAATATGCCCTATGGCTTCCCCCTGGTAACAGGCAAGTAGCGAAACAAAAGGTTCGGCACTCGCATCTGCAAGCAGATCCTTCACCAGTCGAGCTTCGTCTTCCTCGCCGAAAGCAAGCCGTTCGACGTTCATTACGTCACTGAAATCGTCGGAAGTAGCCTTCCTGACATGTACGTCATTCAAATTCATGATTATTTATATTAATGGTTATTATGCTCCCTTATGGGAACACTTTATTCGTACAAAAAAGAAAATAAAAAGAAGGTTCGGATAAAGATATATATCCGAAAAAGAAAAGTGGCCAGCCTATAAAGAGTTATAGGCTGTTATTACGCACTTATAGATGTAGAATGTAGTGTTTTCAAAAAACTGTTTTTATAATTCGGGAGCAAATATAATAAAATAATCCGGTCAATAACGTTTCAGTGCCGGAAGAAGTATTTCTTCCATTATTTTATATCCATCCAAAGTGGGATGTACACCGTCCTTTGAATATTTCTCGGGCAATCCTCCCCTTTCATCAGCCAGTCGGGAATGATAATCGATATAAGTCAGCTTGTTACAGTCGGCATAAGCCTTGATCATTTTATTCAGTTCGATAATTTTACCGGCAGGTTCCAAGCCTTTACGCCATCCGAATTCGTATGCGGGTAATACGGAACAAAGGATCGCATCTATATTATTAGCCTTTGCCAACTCAACCATAGAGATTATATTTCCGAGGATATTCTCCATTGCTATATATCCGTTATTCTGCGCGATGTCATTCGTACCGGCCAGGATCACGACAGCCTTAGGTTTCAGGTTGATTACATCTGCACGGAATCTGACCAGCATTTCTGCCGTTGTCTGCCCGCTAATACCTCTGCCTATAAATCCATTTGTCTTAAAGAATAACGAATCGGTCGACCACCAGCCATCTGTAATCGAGTTTCCCATGAAAACTACTTTAGAGGGAGTTTTCACTGTCTTGTTAGCCTCTGCGTAACGGCCAAACTGTGCCCAATCTTTCTGCTGGCCGAAAAGAGACGATGCAGTGAATATACATACTGCCAGCATAAAACATTTCTTAATGTTCTTCATAATATGATTTTATTAAGTTCCAGAAGAAACAAAAGTAACGCTTTTATCTTTATCTTTGCAAAGAATCTAAATCAAAAACACGTCATATTCTCATGAAAAACTATTTCAGAAGAAATCGTTTCTTTATTCTGTCTGCTTTTTGGATACTTCTGTTTCATTCTTCCTTATATGCAATAGACGGAGCCGGTATGGCATTTAAGGTCAGTTTGTCGGGAAAGATTTATCATAAGTTTTCCTTTTTATTTGAAGAAGACATCCGCCCTAAATCCAATTTCAAGCAAGCAGAATGGTTTCTGACTACAGGGGAAGTCAACTATACATTCAATCCGTATGTAAAAGCCGGAGTGGCCTATATGCTGCTTTGCCAGTATAAAGCTTCGGAAGAATTACGCAATCGTTATTATGTGTATGCTTCGGCATCTTATCCGATCGGCAACCTTTCTTTCTCTTTACGGGAAAGATTTCAAAGTACTTTTAAGACGGGCGGCCAACATCCTAAAAATTATCTCAGGACTATGTTGACCGTTTCATACAAAATCGGTAAAACAGGCTTCTCCCCTTTCGTTTACGGAGAATTGTTCAATAACACCGGCCACCAAGGGAATATGTACACAGAGCGTATCCGCCTCTCTACCGGAAGCGATTATAAGATCAATAAGCAAAATACGTTACAGCTATATTATCGTTACCATATATTTAATGTATATGATCCTGTCAACTACAAACATGCAATAGGGCTGACCTATTCGCACAGATTCTAAAAAAATAACTATCTTTGCAACCTGAATAAATAAAAAGACATGATACGGAAAGCCCGTGCTTTCCCGAGTGCTTGATAAACCTCGTAAAAAACAAGAATTATGCAGAGAACAACTGTCACAATCCCGTTCATGCTGCTGGGTATTCTCTTTAATATATGCCTGGTAGCTTCCAATCTTTTAGAGACAAAAGTCGTACAGGTATTCGGCATCACCGCCACTGCCGGACTGATCGTATTCCCTATTTCCTATATTATCAACGACTGTATAGCCGAAGTATGGGGATTCAAGAAAGCACGTTTGATCATCTGGAGCGGGTTCGCATCCAATTTCCTGGTTATCGGATTTGCCCAACTGGCTGTTATGTTGCCTGCCGCCCCTTTCTGGGAAGGCGAAGAAGGATTTAATTTCGTCTTCGGGATGGCGCCGCGCATAGCCATTGCCAGCCTGATCGCTTTCCTGGTCGGTTCTTTCCTGAATGCATATGTTATGAGTAAAATGAAAATTGCGTCGAACGGGAAACACTTTTCCGTACGGGCAATCGTCTCGACCTTAGTCGGTGAAAGTGCTGATTCGATGATCTTTTTTCCGATAGCTTTCGCCGGACTGATACCGGCTAAGGAACTACTGATCATGATCGGAACACAGGCAGTCCTGAAATCTTTGTACGAAGTGATAATCCTCCCGGTAACCGTCCGCGTTGTGAAATACATAAAGAAAGTAGACGGCAACGATGTGTATGATATAGGAACGTCCTATAATATACTAAAAGTGAAGGATATATAAGAAAGAAGGTTGAAATGTGCTAATAAAGAGAACAACAGGTTCGGATATTGTCAGATTTGAGTTTTTACGAAAAGCATGTTTGGAAGAGTGGGATAATTTCAATTAATTCATTACATTTGCGACCAATGATATTAATAATTATCTTAAAAAACCAACTATGAATGAAATACGAATAATTCAAAGTAAGATCTATGAGATACGAGGGCATAAAGTTATGCTGGATCGTGATTTGGCAGAAATGTACGGAGTAGAAACAAGAACCTTAAATCAGGCAGTAAAACGTAATATTGACCGTTTCCCAGAAGACTTCATGTTTCAGTTAACAAAAGAGGAATCTTTAAGATCACAAATTGTGACCTTAAAAATGGAACAAGGAAAGCACCTTAAATACATGCCTTTTGTTTTTACAGAAATGGGAGTGGCTATGCTTAGCAGTGTACTCCGTTCAAATACAGCAATACAGGTGAATATCAACATAATGCGTGCCTTTGTTGCTGTGCGGCAAATGATCACTAACCCTCCTGTTGATAAAACCGCAGAACTTCAGCAAGAAGTAAAAGAACTCAAAGAATACATTGAGGAAGTTTTTACTGACTACAACGACATAAACGAAGATACCCGGATACAACTGGAATTAATCAATAAAACTCTGGCAGAATTGCAAGTCCAAAAGAAACTGTCTGATAAGCCGCGCAACCCGGTAGGATTTGTGAAGCCAAAGTGACTTTGCCATTACTGTTTCACTTTTTTCTATAATTGAATCAGGATGCCGAAGTAGAGAAATCTATATTTTCAGTCGTTTCCGTCCAGTTCTCCACTTCAAAACCATCGGAAGAGGTCTCTTCGGAATACAGTTCACCTAATGTTATATTGAGCGTTAAGCGGTTCCCGGCTACCAAAGCATTCGTCAACGGCTTACTGAAATGTTTCTCCTGCCCGTTCTTCAGAGTCAGAAGGATGGTCAACGGAGGATTGTCGGCGGAAGGGAATACCATTACTGTCGAATTGGCTGACATAAACAGGCTATCGGCAGACATAGACAGAGGGAACTCGATCGTCTTCGTGAAATCACTGGGTTCGGCTGTATAATAATCCAGCTGGGAAGCAATATTACCGATCAAAATACGGGCGGAAGCAATGCTCGGGTTCATCTTATCACCGTCTTTATTTGTCAAAGTGATTTTCAGACCTGCTACAACATGTTTCAAAGTCGCCTGCATCTTTTCTGTTCCGACCTTAATAGGATTGACCGCATGCAGGAAATCATATACCGGCATATAAGTCGTATCTTGATAATTATCCTTCCGCAAAGTCATATACAATTCCGACAGGTCTGCGCCCAACCGTAAACCCGGTTCTCTGATAGCAGCTTCTTCATATACGGAATCAGTCTGGCTGTTTTTAGCCAGTCCCCAATATAAAAAATTATAATCGCCCAGAGGCAACCTGACAGGGATAGAGGCTTTATAAATGGAGCCGTCCTTTATAGTGTATGTTGCATTAAAAGGCCCTAAAGAACCATTGCCGGAATAATTACCATAATACAAACTGGAATCCTCCACACAAGGATAAACCATCAGGACCCCGGTAAAAGAAGTTGTAGAAGTTCCGGTCGAAACCATCATTTCGGCCAGTTCCGGACTTATTAAATCGTCATTGTTCACACAATGACAATCATCGTCTTTTGAACAGCTACCCAAAAACAGGGATAATAACAATGTAGAAAAAACTAACTTATTCATAATCACCAAATGTTTGTTTAGATTTATGCTTATAGAAACAGCATACAAACAGATTGGTTCTCTGAATCGGTCTTATTAACTTTTCGGTAGCGGCTAAGATTTATTTAAACAGATGCGACCAGTCTTCTCTGGCCTGGGGTGTATACGTACGGATACCCAGAGATTCTGCAGTACGGCAGTTAGGGACGGAATCGTCCAGGAACAGGGTCTCTTCGGGTTTTATCACAGCATCATTCAATACATATTCAAAGATATCAGCATTGGGTTTCAGCATATTCAGCTCGTAAGAAAGGTAGATCTTATTGAAAAAATCCCTGGCATGATGACCCTGATAAGCAAAACTGTTCTTTTCCGCCCATTGCCAATGGATCTCGTTCGTGTTGCTGAGCAGCATCGTGTTGTATTTCTTACGAAGTTCCATCAACAGTTCCAGCTTATAAGCGGGAATATCGTCGAGCATGGCGATCCAGGCAGCATCGATCTGTTCATCGGTCAGATGCTGACGGGTCAGGTGGCGGATCCCATCCCTGAACTCCGTCGATGTGATAGTGCCTATTTCTATCTGCATGAACAAGTCCTTGCTGTTCAAAATACAATCGCGGACATTGGGTACACCGAAACTTTCAAAGGCCTCCACGCAACGGTTACGGGTCAGATTGATAATCACCCCACCAAAGTCTATAATCAAGTTTTTAATTCCATCCATACTTCATAATAATCTATTCACCAGCGTCTGCGACGTCTGTGATAACGCTTTTTCTGTTTATATTCACGTATTCTGCGGTAAAGTACCCAGACCAATAACAGGCCGAAGACGGCAAAGATCAACAAAACGATCCCCGTATTCAGGTTATCCCCTTTTACGCGGCTCCACATTTCCAGTACCAGTTCGGTCTCGTCGCCGAAATCACGGATCATGGCACACCGCTCCACCACCTTATGGTCGGGATATTGCACCGGATTGATTTGGATACTATCGTTTCCGGGACCAAAGAAATAACTGAGGTTCGAGAACTCTTCAACCGTCGTGTCTATCTTTGCTTCCAGTATTTCGGGAGTAGCCACGGCACTCACATACCCATTGGCATCCATATTACGCAAAGCAATATCCGCACGACAAAGATAATCAAGAAAATAACTGGCAGCTTTTACATTACGGGCATATTTAGGGATCGCCCAGCCGTCATACCAGATATTACTGCCTTCCAGAGGGACTTCGTACCCCAGTTCGACACCGACAGCATCCGCCTCTTCCATAGCCCAAACGGCATCACCGCTCCAGGTCAGGTTCAGCCATGCTTTGTTCTTGGTCATCATCTCCTTACCGAAGTCGGCTTCCCATCCGGCGATATTAGGTTTCATCCGTTTCAGATAATCTTCTGCGATGGCGATGGCTTCCGGCGAGTTGTCGTTCATCAGCTGTTCTACCGTAACGGTTCCGTCGGCCAACTCTTTGGCATGGGCGTAGATAATAGCCGTACCATAGGCATCGCGATAGCTGTCTTTCATCAGGATCTTGTTCTTATACCTAGGATTCCACAAACAATCCCAGGTCATTACTTCATCCTTCGATACAAACTTTTTATTATATAACAAACCGGCCGTTCCCCACATATAAGGAACCACATAGTCGGTCGTTTTCATGCCCGGCTGGCTCAGTTTATTCAATTGTTCCTGAATATAGGGAGATATGTTATCCAGATAATCGGGAGTCTTACCGAAATTGCGGTCGATAGGAAGCAACAAGCCCTTTTTCAGCATTCGCTCGATAATATATTCGGAAGGACAAATCAGATCGAAATCTTCATGACCCCGTTCGATCTTGGTCAACATGATCTCGTTAATATCGAAAACCTGGTAGATGATGCGGATGTCTTCGCCTGTCTGTTCTTTATACCAGACCGGGAACTCATCCAGGATATCTTCATCGATATAATCTGCCCAGTTGTATATCTTCAATATTTTGCTGCGTTCCTTCTCCGTGCGTGCACAGGAAGACAAAACACCCAGACAAGCAACCAGCACACATATTATTTTAATCAGTCTATTCATTCTTCTATTCCTGTTTTTGACGCTACTTAGCGGATGATTTATCGGCTCTCTTATTGATCACGATCAGCAATACCAGTACGGTGACAAAGATGATCGTCGACAACGGACGCAGTTCAGGGGTAAGCCCTCCCTTCCGGGCATCCGCATAGATAAAGGTGGAAAGTGTCTCCAGCCCTTCGTTACCAATCGTAAAGATCGTAACGGCAAAATCATCGATCGAAAGAGTAAAAGCCAGGATAAAGCCACTGATCATTCCCGGACGAATCTCCGGCAGGATCACTTTACGGAGTGCCTGGAACGGGGTTGCTCCCAGATCGAGTGCCGCTTCATACACATTCTGGTTCATCTTTTTCAGACGCGGCATCACGCTCAATACCACATAAGGCGTACAAAAGGTGATATGCGCCAGCACGACAGTCGTGAATCCCTGGGAAACTCCCAGGCTGACAAACAGCAAAAACAGGGAAACACCGGTGATGATATCGGCATTCATCATCGGTATGGCATTCGTAAAATTCATTACCTGGCGCGGACGGGACCTCAGGTTAAAGATACCTACAGCCGCAATACTTCCCAGAATTGTCGAGATCGATGCTGCCAGCATAGCGATCGCAAATGTATTCCACAAAGCCCCAACCAGCGAGCGTTGCACACCTCCGGTAAACAGCGAACTATACAGTTTTGTTGAGAAACCGGTCCAGTTACCGAGCACCTTCGCCTCGGTAAAAGAGAAGATCATGATGATCAGGATCGGTGAATAGAGCAGGATAAGAAGCAGCCACAGGTAAGCTTTCGCCATTATTTTCGTCATCATATCACACCTCCTCCTTCATTTGAAGCATTATCTTCCTCATTGGTGAACAAGATCGTAATGCCGATCAGCAGCAACATGATCAGAGAAAGGGCGGCTCCATAGTTCCACATTCCGTTATTGATATTTTCCTGAACGGTCGTACCGAACAGCTTGATATTGTTCATTGTCAACAGCTCGGCAATGGCGAATGTCGATACGGTCGGCATAAAGACCATCACGATACCGCTCATCACGCCAGGCATCGACAAAGGAAAGATTGTCTTCATAAACACCTGAAAGGGATTAGCCCCCAAGTCCTGTGCCGCCTCGATCAGGTTACGGTCCATCTTCTGCAACGTATTGTAGATCGGATAGATCATAAACGGCAGGAAGTTATACACCATACCGAAGATCAAGGCTCCCTCGCCCAACGGCAAGTTCAGAAAGTCGAACAGGGCGACCGTTGCCAGCGTACGGATCAGGATGTTCACCCACATCGGCAAGATAAACAGTACGACCATTGTACGGGAAGTATTGAACCGGGCCTGGCTCAATATATAAGCAGCGGGATATCCCAGTATCAGGCATACTAACGTGGTTATAATAGCAATCCCGATCGAATAGACGAAGGTATTCAACGCCTCGGGATGCATCATAAACTTACGGAAATTGGCAAAGGTAAAGGCTCCTTCCGTATCTGTAAACGCATACAGGACGATCAGGAGCAACGGCATGACTACGAATACTGCCAGAAATAGTGCGTAAGGAATTGTCCAGTTCCTGCGACGCATGAAAAAAGCTGCAACTTTATTTATCACTTCCTTCCCTTTTAGTTATGAATAATACGTATATTTTCAGGGGCAACCCGGATACCGACACGGTCACCGTCATCCCAGACATCTGTCGTATCGACGAAAATATCTTCGTCCCAGTCTGTAAATACGGTCAGATGATAATGGTTTCCTTTATAAAGGATAAACTTCACTTCACCCGTCAGTGTACCGTCTTCCTCATTGTCTTCCAGAATGACATGACGGAAATCGACCTCGACTTTTACCGGAGTATCGCCTTCCACATCCGTCACTTCCTTACATTCAAAGGTTGTTCCCAGGAACTCGACATGCGTCGGATCGATCATTTTGCCTTCAAACGTATTGCAGACGCGCTCTTTCTTCATGACATGTATATCGAAAGGTTTCACCAGTAATCCAACCTCCTGTCCCGCATCGAAACAATGATAGTCCTGCACCATAAATTCATAACCTTCGGGAGTCTGTACCATCATTTCATAATGGACTCCTTTAAAGATAGAAGATGTCACCGTACCGGTCAGCATCGCCGCTTCCGACGGATCGAAAATATAGATATCTTCCGGACGGATCACGACATCTACCGGTGTCTGCTCTCCAAAGCCTTCATCGACACACTCAAAGTCATGTCCGGCAAAAGAGACTTGTTTATCTTTGATCATCAATCCGTTCAAGATGTTACTTTCACCGATGAAGTCGGCAACGAACGAATTGATCGGTTCGTTATAAATATCGATGGGAGTTCCGATCTGCTGAATACGGCCTTCACTCATAACGACGATCGTATCGCTCAGAGTCAATGCCTCCTCCTGGTCGTGAGTTACGTAAACAAAAGTGATACCGAGCGATTTATGCATTTCCTTCAACTCCATCTGCATATCCTTGCGCATCTTCAGGTCGAGAGCAGCCAGCGGTTCGTCGAGCAGCAACACTTCCGGTTCGTTCACGATGGCACGGGCAATCGCCACACGCTGTTGCTGTCCGCCCGAAAGGGAATCCACATCGCGGTATTCGTAGTCGGTCATACCTACCATCTTCAACGCCTGTTTGACCTTTTTCTCGATCACGGCAGACGGTAGCTTCTTCAGTTTCAGACCGAAAGCAATATTATTAAAAACGTTCAGGTGAGGGAATAATGCATATTTCTGGAACACCGTGTTGACCGGACGTTTGTGCGGCGGCGTTTGCGTTATTTCTTTTCCTGCAATAGAGATCTCCCCTTCCGAAGCTGTCTGAAATCCGGCTATCAGACGTAACAAGGTTGTTTTTCCACAACCGGAAGGTCCTAAAATAGTAACAAACTCGCCCTTGCGGACAAACAAATTTACATCATTCAGCACGGCCTTGTCGCCAAAGAACTTGGAGACATGTTCCACACCAATAATGCAGTCGGACTTTTGCATAGATTTATCCCTTTTCCTTACAAGTTAAACATATAATCGCTTGCTTTCTTAAAAAGCGGCACAAAGGTATACAATTTAGGGGACATACAAAGGGTTTGGACCGTTAAGAGATGGATATATATAAAGAACAATATCCAACTTTATTGGCTTCCCTTGGGCAAGACCAGGTTCAGGATCACTCCCAGCAGAGCCGCCAGGCCGATCCCCGCCATCGTAAATTCACCAAACTCCAGGGAGGCTCCGCCAATACCAAAGGTGAGAATCAACGAGACTATGATCAAATTACGGGTATCTCCCAGATTTGTCCTGTTCTGTATCAGACTATTTATACCGACAGCAGCGATCGTTCCGAACAACAACAGCATAATTCCGCCCAGTACGGCAGGCGGGATCGATTTAAGGAAAGCACTGACCTTGCCGAAAACGGAAAAGACAATCCCTGCCACCGCTGCAATACGGATAACGGCCGGATCCGTGATCTTCGTCAGCGATATAGCTCCGGTCACCTCTGAATAAGTGGTTACAGGAGGTCCGCCGATCAGCCCGGCAGCCACACAAGCTAAACCGTCACCCAGCATAGTCCGGTACAATCCCGGATCTTTCACAAAATCTTTGCCCGTCACTTCGTTAATGGCATATACATCTCCGATATGTTCTATGATCGGGGCGATCGTCACCGGGATCATAAAGATCACAGCTTCCCACGACAACTCCGGCTTGACGAACTGAGGCAAAGCGAACCAGGGGGCCGCAATGATCGGCTCGAAGTCGATCACCTTAAAAAAGCATGCAGCAATATATCCGACGATAATCCCGCAGAAGATAGGAATCAGCTTGATCATCCCCCGTCCCAACAACGATGCCAGAACAGCAGTAAACAAAGCGATCAGAGCCAGCGGCCAGTTCTCTTTCGCCATATTCACACCCGAACCCGCCAACGACAGACCGATCAATATGATGACCGGCCCGATCACAACCGGCGGAAATAACCGCTTGATGAACCCGATGCCACGCCACTTCACCAACATGCTCATCAGTCCGTAGACAGCACCGACAGCCACCAGTCCCGACATTGTCCCCGGTAAACCATATAATTCAGTCGCTTTAATGATGGGTGCCACGAAAGCGAAGCTACTTCCCAGAAAAATCGGCACTTTCCCCTTTGTTACCAAATGAAAGATCAATGTTCCTAATCCGGCAGTGAAAAGGGCTGTCGAAGGATCTAAACCCACCAGTAGAGGGACTAAGACGGTGGCACCAAAGGCTACAAAGAGAAATTGAACGCCTACTACCGTCTTTTGAGCAGGGCCCAGTGATTTTTTGCTGTCCATTGCGAAATAAAAGATTATATTTGCACAAATATAATCAGAATAATCCAAACGCTAAGAAAGAATATGACACAGAATAATTTTCATAAGGAAACAGCTTATTTCGCTTCCGGCTGTTTTTGGGGAACACAATACCATCTCGAAAAAGTAAAAGGTGTAGACAGTACGCATGTCGGCTATATGGGTGGAACTATTGATAATCCGTCCTATCCCGAAGTGAAGACCGGTACTACCGGCCATGTGGAAACAGTGGAAGTGATCTTTGATCCGTCTCAAACCAGTTTCGAACAATTAGTACGTCTTTACTTCGAAACACATGATTTTACACAGGTTGGCGGACAAGGACCGGATATCGGCAGTCAATACCGTTCGGTTATCTTCTATTGCAGCGAAGAACAGAAAGCGATCGCAGAAGAATATATCAGCAAATTATTCGGAATGGGATTTAAAGTGGCTACGGCATTAGAACCTGCCGGAAAGTTCTGGATCGGGGAAGATTATCACCAGCATTATTACGACAAAAAAGGAGAAACTCCTTACTGTCATATTTATCGAAAGATATTCCATGACTGATTCCATTCCCTTCGGAAGAAAATAAAATTCCTTTCGGATGAAATTGAATTTTCATCCGAAAGGAACTATAAGAATGTATTTATCAGAAATTCTTCTTTTCGTCGATAATATATTCGGGACGCGCCTTGATCTCATCAAAGAGAATCCCGACATACTGCCCCAGGACACCCACCGTCAGCAACTGAACGCCGCCAAAGAAAATAACCGATGTCATAATGGAAGTCCAGCCGCTTTCCGCATTACTGAAACCGTATATCTTCCCGAGCGTAAACCAGGCAGCCAGAACGATACCGACCACGACGGCTATAAAACCTAAACTGGTAGCCAGACGAAGCGGTTTCTTGGAAAAATACAACATGGCTGTCGAAGCGAACTTCCACATCTTGCTGAAAGGATATTTTGTCTCGCCGGCAATACGTGCTTCCCGTTCATAGTAAAACGGCACTTGCTTATAGCCGAGCCAACTTATCAGCCCTCTGATGTATTTACCCCGTTCCTGGAAACGATCGAACTGATCCATGATCTTCCGGTCGACCATACGGAAATCACCCGTATCCAACGGGAAACTGACATCACTCATATAATTGAGCAAACGGTAAAAGGCTTTTGCCGTAAACTTCTTGAAAAGACTCTCGCCTTCTCTCGACCTACGCACACAATACACGACATTGGCATTTTCCTTCTCCTGCAGTTCCAGTATGCCGGGGATCAACTCCGGAGGATCCTGCATATCGGCATCGAGTATAACGGCTAAATCCGCATCACAATTATTGATACCGGCAGTAACCGCCGGCTGATGTCCGAAATTTCTGGAAAAATGGATTACCTTCACATGCGGGTCGGAGGCGGCAATGCCATCCAGCAACTCCCGGGTTTTATCCCGGCTTCCGTCATTTATATAAATGATCTCGGTATCGATGGGCATGGACTGCAAAGCAGCTTTCGTACGGCGATAGGATTCACCGATGACTAACTCTTCGTTGTAACAGGGAACTATGACTGCGAGCTTCTTCATTTCCGTTAAGCCTTAAAGGTATAAAACTTGTTTATTAAAAAATTGATCGCTGTATAGAAAACCATTCCTATTAAATGGTTGTAGTAATGATCGATCGTTAACTGGGAATTTAATAGAAGTACCAGTCCGTATTGCAGGACATAACATACCGCAAACGCAATACCAAAGCGGATTGCACCTTTCGTCCACCCGGTAGAACTTCCCTTGAAAGTCCATTGCTTGTTCCAGATGAAACTATTCAGCAATCCTGCTACATATCCCGTTAAATTAGATAAACCTTCCCGACATCCGAAGAGTTTCATCATCACCCAGATAACAGCCATTGTTATCAAGGTGTTG
The DNA here is from genome assembly GCF_003479515.1 of Parabacteroides sp. AF14-59. Lineage (NCBI taxonomy): Bacteria > Pseudomonadati > Bacteroidota > Bacteroidia > Bacteroidales > Tannerellaceae > Parabacteroides > Parabacteroides sp. AF14-59. The sequence continues at coordinate 19,693 of NZ_QUHH01000019.1, forward strand.
CTCACCCCTACCACGCCATACTTAATGGCTTGTTTTACTGTTTCCATTCTTATTTATAATATCAGTAATCTCCTGCTGCGTAAGTTCTTTTACGTTCGTTATCGTAAAGATATCCGAAAGGAAATCACCGTACTGATTACATTCATTGATAACCCTGTCGAGAGTTAACTTGATGTCTGCACGCACCGGTATCAAAAATACCAGTTCCACATATTGTTCACCGATCGTCAACCGTTCTATCTCACAGTCTGCCTGCGGCAAAAAGTAAGCGAATTCACGTTCGATCACTTTACGCTGATAGTCCAGAAAAGGGTTCCTGTCCTTGGACAACATCAATACGTAAAAGCGCAATTTTTCACCTTTGCCTCCCAGCCCTGTAGAAATATATATTTGTTTCTCATCCGACAATTCCGACTCCAACGAGATACGGCTTTCCATCAAAGCCATATATGCCCAATTGCTGACATCTTCATCGGGATGCTGCACATAATCTTCCAACATCCGATAGGCCTTCACTTCCTTTGAAGTGGCCAACATGGATAAAATATATTTCTTATAATCGGTTGTCGCCTCCGGATTAGACAGACTTTCGCGGAAGGCTGTATAATCCATATCATCCAAATCTTGCTTCACTTTGCCTTTACGAACCTGTTCGGAATATTTGAAATATTCCATCTGAAGTTCTACCGGAACACGCTGTTCTAAAATATGGAAATGTCCGTCCATCTTACTAAAAGAGTCACGGAACCTCTTGAATACATCGCCTTCTTCTTTCATAGACCTGTTTTTTTAGTTATATACTATACCCAATAAACAAGAAACTAAGACAAAAGTAAGGCTTTTTCCCGATATTTTTGGTATTATCGTACAAAAACGGGGATAAAGGCCCATAAAAAGCACTCTATCCCCGGATTTCTTTCAATTACAAAGTATCAGGCACCCGCGTAGATAAGGAAACCCAATCCTATGACGAAAAAGATAAACATACCCAGATTCAAATAATCGGAAGATTTAGGTGCTCCCCGGAACTCATGCCAAACCAGGATCCCCCATAAGGCGGAGACTAACGTCGCTCCCTGCCCTAAACCATAGGATATTGCCGCTCCTGCCTTTTCGGATGCGATCATACTGAATGATTGCCCGATACACCAGATAACGCCTCCCAATACTCCGACAAGATGAGTTCGGATATTGCCTTTGAAATAACCGCTTATGGAGACAGGCGCACCCTCCACCGGCTTCTTCATCGCGATCGTATTGAACAGGAAATTACTGGCAAAAACACCCAAAGCAAAAATGAATACAGCCGTATAAGGTGTCAGTTTTCCGGCTGCCGGAGAGGCAAAATTATCCAGGTCCATAGAAGCAGCTACAAAACGGTAGAAGAAAGCCATAATCACACCGGCGGCAACAGAAATAAAGATGCCTTTACCGGATACTTTCTTCGATCCGACCAGGGCTTTTTTATAAGCCAGACCGTTCAATATAATGGCAACCGTGATCAAAGCTACACCTGCAAAGATATAAGACGGTTCTCCTTTTGCCGCACCGAAATAATTGATCAGCACGCCCAGCACCAGGGCTAACCCAACTCCCACTGGAAAAGCGACGGACATTCCGCATATAGCGATTGCCGCCGAAAGCAGAATATTGGAAGCATTGAAGATAATACCTCCCAGAAAAGCACTGCCTATATTGTTCCAGTCCGCCTGCATCAGGTCGGGCAGAAAACTGCGCCCTTCCGAACCAAAACTACCCAGGGTAAAAGCGGAAAGGATGGAGAATAAAAGTACTCCGATCACATAATCCCAATAAAAGAACTCATACCTCCATGTTCTGGAAGCCAACTTCTGTGTGTTTCCCCAGGAGCCCCAGCATAGCATGGTAACGACACAGAAAACGATTGCTAAAGTATAACTTTGTACGATAAACATAACTTTTCTATTTTAATACAGGTTGATGCATCATATAATTATCCAGCAAAGCTGCCATCTGGCTGGCCGGAACTTTTTCGATCAGCCGAAGGTCCCGGCCGTTCTCATCCGGGATCCAGGTGTTGCTGCCTTCTTCATCGATTACCTTAAAGATTCCCCGTTCTACGTTATAGTACGGTTCATAACCTTTGATCGCAACCAGAACCGCCGTCAGGTCCCAGCTCATCCGACCGTCCGGATCGCCTTCTGCAAAACACTGTGCATAGGTGTCTTTGACAGGACTGTTATCTATATCGGATGCCACCAGTTTCTTCCCGGTAAAAATGACATTACCGATCTCAAAGCCACTGAAAACGATCTCTGTAGGCCATTGTTCAGCAACTACTTTCGATGCCGGTGTATCACAAAGCACATTAAACTCACGTCCCTGCGGGAACAAGCCAGCCATCGCCACGACTCTTTTTACCTTTTTAGCAACCAGTTCCTTTCCTGATAACGGGCTGTATTCATCGCCGACAGAAAGCAGCAGGTCCTTCAGATTCGTGAAAAAGCCGACAGTACAAATGACAACGCTGCCATCCGGTTGCGAACTTAATATTTTACGATATACCTGGACTGCATCCGGAGCGTCCGATGTCTTTTTGGTCTTATGCGGATATTTAGCCGGTAATATCTCCGTCCATTTTATTTTATGACCGGAAGTCATTGTTACACCACCTTCGCTTTTAGGTGCTCCCAACGGAATATCAGGCCGGTTGAAATATATATTCAACACCTCTATACAAGGAATGACCAACTCATCGTGGTTAGAAGACAAGGTTGCGAGTATATTCACATAACCGCTGTCGGCTAGTGCATGCATAACAGCCATCGCCCCTACGTCGTCGTAATCAGGGCCCAAATCGGTATCCAGAATCAGATTCACTGGTTGTACGGCAGCTTCCTGCGTTGCTTTCTTCGCTGTTCCGTTACAGGCGACCAGCAGGGATAATACACAGATTAACAAAAAGGATTGTTTCATGATAAGACATTATTGATGATTTATTTTCAACGGGGTATCGGAATAAACGATAGCTTCTCCGAAATTAACGGATGCATCCGGTTGCGGATTCAGCCACTTGAAAGAGACTGTATGCGGTTTCTTCGGCAACTGATATTTCCAGAACAATTCATGGCGACGCGTAATATACGAAGCAGGCAGGTTGGCTGTTTCGACCAACTCCCCGTCTATATACATTTCCACACGGGCCACATATTCATTATTATTCGACTGCACATGTCCTTTAAAGACAATACCGGTTCCTTCAAATCCGACATTTCCCACATCGGCAACACGCTTATTGACACCGATACGGTCTACAGGATACAAGCCGTCGAATGCTTTCTCTAATTTCACAGGGACAGGCTGCTGGCAGGAAATAAGTACCTGGTCTCCTTCTATCTTTCCTCCATTCCGTTCAACGACCTGCAAAGCCTGATCGAAACTCATCCGATAGGCCTTATTAAGCGAAATCGTTGTATAGGCAAAATCCATATCCTCCACTTCTTTCAGGTTCTTCAGCCAATAGTCAGGGATTTTACTGTATCCCAGCACTGTACCTAAAATACCTGCAGCAGAAGCCGGGTTACAATCGGAATCCTGACCGCAACGGGTAGCAATATCCATTGTTTTATAGAAGTCACCTTCGCCATACAACAGGCCGATCACAATATAGGCACTATTAATCACCGCATCAATATTGAACGGGACAAAAACACCGTCCGGACAACCAACATCTTCACTCCATTTCTTTTCGCATTCAAACCAAGTCCGTTTCCAATCATCTGGAAATTCTTTATGCCAACGGATCACATCGTTCATACATTGATAGTAACGGCTCTCCTTTGGTATAGTTTTGAGGGCTTCGGTAACGATAAACCCGATATCATCCGAAACAAATGCCAGCGAATACATGGCTCCTACATAAACACCTCCATACCAACCGTCACCATAATTCATGATATGACCGATCTTTTCCGAAATTTCAGAAGCGGTATTCGGCATTCCAGGAGACATCAGACCGGCATAATCGGCCTCGATCTGGTAATCCAGGTCATCCGCATGCGGGTTATTCAGCCAATGACCGGAAGCCGGAGGCATGATACCCTGCAAAATATTATACCGTGCAGCCTGGTTGGCATGCCACAGCATATATCCGGCTTTTGCAAATGCCATCGCAAACGAATCGACCGGTGCATCCAATCCCAAACGGTCGAAGACATCCACAAAGGTCAGGTCCATATAGACATCATCATACAGACCGGGATTGTTCTCATACCACCATTTGATATAGCCGTCCGGCCAGGCAATAGGGACATAATCCTGTATCATCGTCCCGTTATAACGAAACTCCGTCGGTCCTCCGTACGTACAACCGATCGTTTGTCCGGCCCATCCTCCTTTGATTTTATCCATCAGCTTCTCCTTACTGATGGCTATTTCCGACGGTAAGACGATTTGCTTTCCGGCAGACGGTTGTTCCGAACAGGCTACAGTTCCCAACAGGAATAAACAGCCGGATAAAATAGGTACAATCAGATTTTTCATAATTAGCAGATTATAATGTTTACTCAAATATATCGACTTCACTCCGGTAAGGGACAGAAGATTGTGCCCCGACCCGGGTTACCGAGATTGCCGAAGCCTTACAAGCAAAACGGACTGCCTCCAATTGACTCCGTCCTTCCGATAAAGCAACAATCAGTGCACCGTTAAAGACATCACCGGCAGCGGTTGTATCCACGGCTTCCACTTTCAGAGCCGGTACAAAATCCGCTTCCTCAACACCATACACCAATGCTCCTTTCGAACCCAGCGTAATGATAACATTCTCCACTCCCATTTCAGAAAGTATACGGGCTGCCTTAACTGCCGATTCCCGGTCGGTTATCTTCACACCGGAAATCATTTCAGCTTCCGTCTCATTTGGGGTGATCATGTAGAGATGTTTCAGTAATGAAGAAGATAATGGATGCGCCGGAGCAGGATTCAGTATCACTTTTTTATGCTTGCGATAAGCTATTTCCGCAACATACTCGACTGTTTCCATCGGAATCTCCAACTGCATCAGGACAATATCCGCCTGGTCGATCGCCTCTTCCGCTTTTGCCAGGTCGGTCGGTAATAAATTGGCATTTGCTCCCGAGGCAACAACGATACAGTTTTCGGCATGATCGTCCACGGTAATCAAAGCGACCCCGGAAGGATGCTCCGAATCAGAAAAGATATACGAGGTATTGATGCCTTCTTCCTCAAAAAGTTGTTGCGACTGATGACCGAAAATATCACTGCCCGTTTTACATATAAAAGTGACGGAAGCTCCCAAACGGGCAATAGTGACTGCCTGGTTGGCCCCTTTACCACCGGGGTTCATAAAGAATGTCCCTCCCACAATGGTTTCCCCCGGACGGGGAAGATGTCCGGCTTTGATAACCATATCCGTATTGCTGCTACCAACCACCAGGATATTATGCCGGTCTAATTGTTCAGTGTCCATATCTATAAAATTTAAAGTCTGCAATGAAGCGATACAAATATAACTTTATATTCTCTACTATTCTATGAATAATTCGAGTATACAGATAAACCCAAATCTAAGATTTATTTCTACTACAGAACAATAAATCACTAATAAACAAATGAATATAATTCACAAAACAAGTTATAAATATCCATCTTACCGAGAGTAAAACAACAATAGAAAAAACATTTTTACAGTCTTCATATGAAAAAGTTTATTTAATTTCGTCGTGCAACAGGAACTAATATCCTGAAAGAACAATCCGATACAGATATGAAATACACAAATCCGGATCATCTGATCCTGCTTATCCAATCACTTACCAAAGCGGAAAAAAGATATTTCCGCCTGTACGCGAATTTGCAAAGCGGTGAAAAGAACTATCTCCTTCTGTTCGACCTGATCAATAAAGGGACCTCCTCCGAGGATATCTGTAAACTTTACTGTCAGGAACAGAGCAAAGGCAACTTTGAGATGGCAGCAAAACATCTTTACCGGGTGATCATGGATTGCCTGGCCCATCTACGAAAGAAAGAAGATGTACAGACAGCGATCTTCGACCATATCACCAAAGCCGAGATACTTTTTGAAAGGGAACTCTTCGATGCCGCTTTCAGCCAGTTGGATAAAGCCAAAAGCCTGGCAGTGACTTATGAGAACGACCCTCTTCTCCTTCTCATCCGGAGGACAGAACTGAAATATCTCAGTTCGCTTGGCTTTAAGGAGATTTCCGAAAGGGAGTTAGTCAGTAAGCAGATGAAAATAAACGACATTATGAAGTATTCAAGAAATACGAACCTTCATCTGCAACTATATGATATTCTAAAGCACCGCATCACCTATAAAGGATATGTCCGGTCGGACAAACAGAAAGATAACCTGAACGATTTGGTATTGAGCGAACTCAATCTGATAGCCAATAGTTCATATAAAGGTTTTGAGGCCAAGAAACTACACCTGCTGTTCCAGGCAGCCTACTATCTGAATACAGGTAATTATAAATCAGCGATCCGCTTTTATCAGGAACTTATCGCTCTTTTTGAATCGAACCAGCATCTGATCCTGAATCCTCCGATCTATTATCTAAGTGCAATAAAGGGTGTACTGGACAGCCTCCATACGGCAGGTTTATATAAAGAAATGCCCTTCTTTATCGAACGGTTGAAAAAGATACAACAAGGCGACTACGCTACCGAATTTCTTCTGGAAATAAGTGCTTGCATCTATCAATACGAACAGACTGCTCTGATAAATACGGGAAAATTGGAAGAGGCACTCCACCTATCGGAAGAAAACGAAGACAGCTTATTCAAAAAGGTCGGTTTACTCAGGCCGGAGACACAACTTAAATTGTATCTGAATACTGCGATCCTTCATCTATGTCTGGGAAATCCCGGTAAAGCACGTAAAAGCATGAAGAAGATATTCAGTGCTGGCAAACAATTCTATGCGTTACCATCCTATAAAACAGCGCGTCTGATCAACCTCCTTATACAGGCGGAACTCGGGGATTACAGTTTCTTTGAGAATGAGATCAACTCCATCAAACGAAATATGCGTTATGAAAAGCAGACGTACCAGACAGAGAAACTTTTGTTCCGCTTTGTCATGGGGTATCCGTTGCCATCTTATGAGAAAGCCCGGAATAAATTGTGGATGCAATTCCAAAGAGAAATAACGAAAATCAGGCAGGATAAATACGAGAAACAGTTACTTAAAACATTCGATATCCTTTCCTGGATAGAAAGCAAACTGACCGACAGAGCGTTTGCAGAGATACTGGTGGAAAGGAATACGGGGTTACAATAGCCTGTAACTCCGTATTTCAGAAACCCGAAAACATATCATTTCCCAATTATGTTCTATCTTTGTAACAACGATATGGGAAAATACTGGCAAATTCTTAAACGATATAAAGTGGGATTGTTGATCAGCCCGCTTCTTGTACTGATCACTGTGCTGTGCGAAACGGTTCAGCCGATGTTCATGGCTGAAATCATTGACAACGGGGTCATGCCACGTGACCTGTCGGTTATTACCCGGATCGGGACCTATATGGTGTTGGTATCCGTCGGGGGATTATTAGTCAGTATTGTGAATACTTACATTTCCTCCCGCATCGGAATCGGCTTCGGTACAGATCTACGTGGAACACTCTTCAATAAAATACAACAACTATCCTTTTTCGATATCGACAAATTCAGTTCAGCTTCTCTTGTCACAAGGCTTACTAGCGATATATCCCGCATACAACAGATCGTACTGATGTCGATGAGACTTTTATTACGCTCTCCACTGATGCTTGTTATGGCCGTTTTCTTTGTCGTCAGCATCAATAAACAACTGGCATTGGTCCTGATAGCAGCTATCCCGATCCTCGGAGGAAGTGTATACCTGATCCTGAGTAAAGGATTTCCTTATTTCCTGAAAGTCCAGCAGAAAGTAGACCAACTGAATGGCGTGGTCAGGGAAAACCTCATCAATATCCGTGTCGTCAAATCTTTTGTCAGGGAAGATTTTGAGACGGATAAATTCGTCAAAAGCAGCGAAGAACTGCGCGATATGGTGATCCGTGCCTCCAACATCGTCGTTTCCATCTTTCCGGTCATGCAGTTAGTCATGAATTTATCCATACTGTCCATCCTCTGGCTGGGCGGACAAAAGGTGATGGACGGCGAACTGAAGGTAGGCGAACTGATCTCATTCGTCAATTACGTTTTCCAGGTACTGATGTCATTGATGATGCTCTCAATGGTCATTATGTCGTACTCCCGCGCTTCCGCTTCCTCTAAACGGATCATGGAAGTGCTCAATACGGAACCCTCCCTGACAAACACCCGGGAAGGACTTCAAAACAAACACCGGGTAGAGAAAGGAGAAGTGACATTTAATGATGTCAGTTTCCGTTACATCGGTGGAGAAAATGACATTCTACAGCATATCAGCTTCCGGGCCGAACCCGGCGAAACGATTGCGCTGGTCGGTGCTACCGGCTCTGCCAAAAGCTCCCTGGTACAACTGATACCACGGTTATACGATGTTACTGCCGGAGAAATCCAGATCGACAATATCCCGATAAAAGACTATAACCTGGATGAACTTCACCAGGGGATCGGGATGGTCCTTCAAAAAAACGAGCTATTCACCGGAACGATCGTCGAGAACCTCAAATGGGGAAAACCCGACGCATCGATGGAAGAGATAGAAGAAGCCACCCGTGCCGCCGAAGCACACGATTTTATCCAGTCCTTCACGGACGGTTACAATACGTTGCTGGGACGCGGAGGCATCAATCTTTCCGGCGGACAGAAACAGCGTATCTGCATCGCCCGTGCGTTGCTTCGTAAACCTAAGATACTGATCCTGGATGACAGTACGAGTGCTGTCGATACGGAAACAGAACTGAAAATACGGAACAACCTGAATGCGTTGTTACACGACACGACTGTATTTATCATCACCCAGCGGATCAATACGATGCAATCGGCCGACCGGGTGATCGTACTCGAAGACGGTGAGATCAACGCCATAGGAACTCCGGATGAATTGATCGAAACATCTACCGTTTATCAGGAAATCTATCATTCACAACAAGTATTATTATAGGATATGGCACACGGAGATCATTTAAAAGAGAATGCAAAGCCCCGGGAAGGAAAGAAAACTTTCTTCCGGCTGATTTCGTACCTGTCCTGCGACAAGCGTCTATTGTTCGTGATCGGCTTTCTGATCATTGTCAGTATTGTGGCGAATCTGTTGGGGTCATACATGTTACGACCGATTATCAATGATTATATCCTTCCCGGAGACTTTCACGGACTGATCAGGGTATTAGCTATCCTTGCCGCCATTTACCTGACAGGAGTTGCCGCCGTCTATATCCAATATATCCTGCTGAATAAAATAGGTCAGCGCACCGTTACCCGTATGCGTGCCGACCTTTTCCAAAAGATGGAACATCTGCCTGTCAAATATTTCGACACACACCAGCACGGCGACCTGATGAGTCGTTACACGAATGACATAGACAAGATCAGCGATGCACTGACCGACAGCCTGTCGGATATGTTGTCGAGTGCTCTCACCCTGATCGGTATCTTCTGCCTGATGTTATATATCAGTCCGATACTTACTCTGGTAACTCTGATCACCGTTCCACTAATGTTCCTCTTTGCCAAAGGGATCGTTCAGCGAAGCCGCAAATACTTCAAAGCCCAGCAGGAATCTATCGGTACCCTGAACGGTTATATCGAAGAAATGATAAGCGGCCAGAAGGTGATCAAAGTATTCGGACACGAAAAGAAAGTACAGTCCGACTTCGATACGCTCAACGACGACCTGAAAGGTAAATCGGAGAAAGCTCAGTTCTATTCCGGTATGATGATGCCTGTCATGCAGAACCTGAACACATTGAATTACGTCTTTATCACGATTGTAGGTGCCCTACTCGCCATCTTTCGTGGTTTTGATGTCGGCGGTCTTGCAGCCTTCCTGCAATATTCCCGCCAGTTCGGACGTCCGATCAATGAATTGGCCAGCCTTTACAACAGTATCCAGGCCGCCATTGCCGGAGCCGAACGTATCTTCGAAGTGATCGACGAAGCGCCGGAAACACCGGACTCCCCCGAAGCCATCGCTTTACAGCAGGTACAGGGAGATGTTTCCATGAAAGACGTTTATTTCGGATACAAACCGGAGAAAACAATTCTGAAAGGTATCTCGCTCCATGCCTCTGCCGGTTGTAAAATAGCATTAGTCGGTGCCACCGGAGCCGGAAAAACAACCATCCTGAACATGCTCCCCCGTTTCTTCGATATCCAGTCGGGCGAAATTGCCATAGACGGTCACCCGATACAACTGATCAAACGAAACAGCCTGCGCCAATCCATGGCGATCGTTTTACAAGACACTCACCTGTTCACAGGAACTGTCCGCGAAAATATCCGCTTCGGACGTCTGGACGCGACCGATGAAGAAGTTATACAAGCAGCCAAACTGACTGCCGCCCATTCTTTCATCAAACGTCTGCCCCAGGGATACGATACCTTGCTGGAAAACGACGGTGCCAACCTTAGCCAGGGACAACGTCAGTTGCTCAATATCGCCCGTGCCGCTATTGCCGACCCTCCTATCCTATTATTGGACGAAGCAACCAGCAATATTGACACCCGTAGCGAGATACTCATTCAGAAAGGTCTCGACCAACTGATGCAGGGACGTACCAGCCTGATCATCGCCCACCGCCTCTCTACCATCAGAAACGCAGACGTGATCCTGGTACTCGAACACGGACAGATCGTAGAACGGGGAAATCATGAAGAACTTCTCCGCTTAAAAGGAAAATATTACTCGCTAAATCAGGAGCAGTTCAAATAATTTAATTGTATTTACCTATATATCATCCCTAAAAAAAGTATATCTTTGTGAGAAGATTTATTTAATAGAAAGGAGTTATATATGACAGCAGTAGAATTAAGACTTACCCTCTTACAGGAAATTGCCACTATCCTCGATGATGAAGCACTCGTCAAAAAAGCTTTAACTTCTATCCGCCGTATGAAACAAGCGGCCTCCAATGTTGACCAGGAAGACCGGGAGCCAACCAAGGAAGAGATGCTGGATAGTATAAAAAATGGATTATTAGCCATTAAAGCTCGCAAGGATGGAAAAGAGACTAAGGGTATGTTCAAAGATGTAAATGAGTTACTCAATGAAATATAGGATAGACACATATATAGAGTTTGACAAAGAGTTCAAACGCTTGAGTAAAAAATACCATTCACTAAAAAGCGATCTGGCAGCACTAGTAAAAGAGCTTGAGCAAAATCCCACCCTCGGTGCCGACTTAGGAAACGGACTTCACAAAGTCCGTATGTCTATTGCCTCCAAAGGAAAAGGTAAAAGCCATGGAGCCAGAGTGATTACCCACACAGCAATTGTCAGTGTAGAAGACGGAGTAATCACTTTACTCTATATTTACGATAAAGCCGATCAGGATACTATATCAGATAAAGAATTAATAGATCTTATGAAGCGTTTTTTGTTATGACAAGACGAAGACTATCCATTCAACGAATAAGACAGTCTCCATCAAGTATTTATTTAGAAATAAAAAGGTTTATCAGTAAACGAGTAACCTCAAACCCTCCGATAAACATCCTCAAACGGCAACCTGCACCGTTCTCCCCAGATTCCTTTATTTCCGTCTCGTATTCCGCAGGGAATAGCCATATTTATTTCAGCCCCGTGAGGTAACTTCAGTGCCTTTTTCAGCCGTCGGCTGTCCAGCCCTTCTAAAGGACAAGTATCATACCCTTCGTTTGCCATCGCAATCATAAATGTCTGGGCGGCAAGTGCACACGATTTATGAGCAACCACACGCACATCATTCTCAGATACTTCGAGCATCATCGGACGAAAGATACTGATGGTATTAGCCAGCAGCTTCCTGAACAACCCCAAAACCCCGAAGAACCGGGCATAAACAAACGGCATCAATTTCCCGTAGTATAATTCCCGGTCTTTGATACGTTTATCCTGACGTTCTTTCGGACTGTTCCGGTGAATATTCTCCCGTTCGAAATCGAGAACGAACCGAGCATGTTTTTTGTACAAGTCTCGCCGTACAACGAAAACAACGATTTGCGAAGCAGTCGAAGCCGCTTTCTGGTCGAGACAAGCTCTTGAAACTTCCGCCAACAATTCGGGCTCCGTAATATGGTAAAACTCCCACAACTGCATATTCGAACTGTTGGGAGCCAATGTCGCCAGTTCCAGACAATGCTTCACCCTTTCCGGATCCATCGGTTTTTCTTTATCATACACCCGTACCGAACGGCGGTAATTGAGGACTTCTTCTAAATTCATAATGCTGACTTATTTGATTAAAATACTTTTCTATATCACTACAAAATTAAAACATTCCCGCAATATGTTTGTTTACCAGCACAACATCTCCATCCTTTACTTTATGTTTCTTTAGCGGATAACCCTCAGGACTGAATATCGCTTTTGCCTCTATCAGCCGATTTAACTGATTTGCAGACAACCCTAAACAAATTCGAATGACAGAAGATAACTTTAACCCAAACTCAAAACGGGTTTGAATCTTGAATGTTACAAACTCATCATCCGCGTTCAAGATATCATTTATCGAAATATCGTCATGCAATATCTCATATTCGACACTGCTATAATCTAACTCGACACTATTTTTTCGCCCTGTTTCGGAAGAAAAAGCATACTCCCACGCAAGTTCTTCATCGTTTTCCGAAAACTTACGAAATAGCTCTTTCTTTATCTGTTCAGGTTTTGTGCGTGACAAAATCGTTAGGTTATATGTACTATCACATTCTATGCATCTATAAATCAACCAGACATCGATATTCCTTTTTTGCGCATTCATTCTGAATTTGTTACTACAATAAAACCGGTCGCAATTACAGTGATTACATTTTCTTTTTAAGGCAGGAGTATTTTTAGGCTTTATCTCCCATATATATTCAGTTTCCATTCTTTATACTGTGCTTGATATTCTTTGAAATATTTGATTATGATCCACAGCATTACAGTTATAGCAAACTCAGAAGTCGCCATAAACAACCACATCAAAGGCCTATGCCCTTAAAGTTCAATGCTGTGAATGAAAAAAATTAAATAAGAAACCTGTTCAAGTAGGACTACTCAAACGAAAGAATTATCAGCCTGCGGTTTATAAGGCTAATATTAAGCCAGTATAAATTTAAGAATTGCTCCCAAAACGTGAATATTTATAATTTCGGGGCAAAGATAACGATTTATTGCTCATTTTATTCAATTAGCAAAAGATATAACTCTACTCTAGCAGTGATAATCAACTATGTATTATTTAGAATACGACTGTTGAAAACAGAGCTAAACATCTCCATCTCCCGTTTAGAGATACCAAGTTTAGTAGCTAACACTCGCCAATTTTTAACAACTTCAATTACCTCCGAAATAATCAGTTCTGCCACTTTACGGCTCAACATATATTCCTCGCAAGCATCGAGCAGAATATTCAAATCCGCCTTATTGGTAGAAGAATTGATAAGTAAACTTTGGTATTCACTCAATGTAGGATTCATGTCGTAGGCAGGCGAAAACGTCCACCCTTTGGCAGTCAACAAAAAACCATGATTACGGAAATGATCATCACTATTACCGATACAAATATTGAATGCCACACGACGGTAGAGTTCCTTTAGGTTCTCTTCTACATTCGTACAGTTTTGCAAAATGAAATCAACGATATCCAGATAACCATGCCCTGTCGCAGCATTATCGCCATCATCAAGTCCCAACAAAGTCATGGCTGATGCAAAATGAATACGTTCTCCATCTTCCGTCCGGTCAAAACGGCGGGAAAGCAACGTATGGTATTTATCATTCGTTGAAATAACCTGTGTGACAGCAGCATCGATACCTACCTGAATGGCCAACAAATGACAGAAATGTTCCCATAATGCAGTATCGTAATCATCTTTGCGTGAAGGGAATTTTGCGATATATAACACTTTATCCACATCTATAATACTTGCTTTGGGACGGGCACCCCCCAATGATGAACCCGGATGAACAAGTTGTATAATCCATTTCTTATCGGGCAGCTGATTCTCCTCTTCACTTTTTTCAATCTCCCGGCTTGCCTCTATCAGTTGCCTGATGTCGGTCAACGGTGGTATGCGAAGCGTATCACTCACATTAATGAAATCACCATCCATACTCTCCTTGAAACGGAAACCACCCATTCGGGAATAATCATCAATCCCTAGCAAATAATCAAATGAAGAAAGACGACGAACCGGGCGCTTCTCCTCCCCTGCCAATATCTGCTCCCTACGGTTAAGTAATGTGCGTCCCCATCGATCGGGTAATGCATCGGAAAAGCAACCGAAAATATCTTTGCCTGGTTGGGTGTATTGCTGTCCGGGATAATTGTTCAAATCTTCACTCAGAAAAATAGCACCATGCTTCTTCAACCAGGTATCGTCGAACTTAAAGCCGTAGCTATCCGAACCCCGAAGTGATTCATAACTGAGTTCTCCAATAAGTTCCATCTCTTTTAACCAATCAAAATCAGCAAATACAAATATTTTCTTCATAACCTACTCTTTTTTCGATGCACGTTCCCGTTGCTTCAAACTCAAATCCTGCAAAGCCCTGCCTAACGTATCTTCTTTGGCAAGCAATAAGATATCCTCATCCAGTTGCAAAGCATATAACACACGCAGGTAGATACCGATTGCCACAGTAGGAACTCCCTTCTCTATACGTGATACCGTGAGAGGTGAACAAGTGGCACGTTCAGCAACTTGCGCCACACTTAAATTCCTACGTAAGCGAGCCAACTTAATTTGTTCGCCTACGATTTGCATCTTCTGTTCCAACTTGCGAGGTAGCTTTGTACCCATTGTACTCTTTGTCATACACTCAATATATCATATAATATGCAAATATAATTATTTTTCCTCATTTTATGATATATTGAAGAGGATATATTACTACTAATACAAAAAGAAATTACTCACTTTGCATTTGAAAATAAGTAACCGTTCGTGTCACATAAAGAGAGCAGAACATTTTCTTCTTATAACAAAACAGGGTATCCCCCACTATCGTTTCTTTAGCATTTCCGGAGAATGTAAGAGCCGTATTCAGTTGGTTTTCTCTATGTCGAATGTATATCATGACTTTTCGGTTACTTTTTAGTTGAAAGATGATGAATTATATTACCTTTGCCATGTACAATACACATAAGCCATGAAATTCATTCAGGATTACACCCAAGAAGAAGAGTTGAAATTTTACAAAACCATAGTAAAGGCTTTGCCACAATCAATGATACTTCTGGATAAGGACAAAAATATAATCGGTATCTTCAACCTCTCACTAAAAATACTGGCAGGCAAATCGGTTGACGATATCCTCGGTACGAATATTCTCATGTATGCCAACGATCCTACTTCACCATTCCATCAGGCTTGCTCAATGCTGAACGACGCATTCGAATCCGTTTCCATGACAGGAGTTCCGGTAAAATACCATTTCAAAATCCTCGACAACTACCTAGAATCGACGATCAGCAAATTATCCGACGGGCAGATACTCAACGAAATCCGCGACATCACCGATATCGTAATCAAACGAAACCAGATAGAGACAAAGGAATACGGGAAACTCGAAAATACAGCCGAAAGCTGGTTGCTCCAGCAAAAATACGAATCCTTATACAATCAGATGACCACTATCGTGAATACGTTGCCAGTAGGCGTTGAGATATATTCACCGGACGGTAAGATGCAATTCCTTAACGACACAGATTTCAAGATATTCGGTATCCCCAAAGAATCTTTTGACATCAGCGGCGTAAATATTAATGGCAATCCAAACCTCCCCGACAAAGTAAAAAAAGTAGTGATGGAAGGTGGTGATATCCGTTGTTCCTTTCCATACAGTTTTGAAACAGTAAAAGATTCCAGTTACTATACGACGGCTCAGGATGGCAACATTCACATAGAATGTATCGGCCGCCCCATTACAGACGCTCGCGGACAACTCGAAAATTATCTGTTTATCGTACAGAACGTAACCGAGACAGTACGTGCCACCAGGCAACTCGAAGAGAAAAAACAATTACAGGACAACATCCTCAACAGCATTCCGGCTTGCATACAAATCAAAGATATAGAAGATAATTCGCGTTATGTATTCTGTAATGATGAGAGTCAGCGGTTGTTCGGAATCAGTGTCGATAAAACGATTTACGATGTGATGGAGGCTAAACGTGTCAGCCGCATCGAAAAGACCGACAAGGAAGTATTCGCCACCGGTAACCCCTATAACGGATTGGAACATATCGAATTGAAGGACGGCCGGAGTTTCGACACACTCGTCCGTAAAAGTGTTATATTCGACAGTGGCAAGCGTATGTTGCTTACTGTCCGTTGGGACCAGAGTCTGCAAAACGACCTTAAACGACGGACTAAGATGCTCGACTTGTCTATGGAAATAATGAACGCCCATACCTGGTTCTACGAGCCGGATAAAGATCAGTTCAGTTTTGGCGAAGGTTCCGATAATCTCATAATTAACCCCGTATTGCACGATTCTCTAAAAAAATTCATCAGCTTCGTCCATCCCGACGACCGAAAACTCTTCCTGGACTCTTTCCGACATGCAATAACCCATGAAAACGAAAAGTGGAACGTAGAGTACCGTGCCGACCTGAATAATAACGGCACCTATAACTGGTGGCAGACACAAGGATTAGTCGAAACAACCCAACGCGACGAAGGTCCTTATACATTTATGTTCGGTATGACCATCAGCATCGACAAGCACAAGCAAAATGAATTGACGATGATGCGGGAAAACGAAAAGAAACTGAACGGTCTCATCCAACAAAACGAGCTTATACTCAACAATACCTACTCCGGCCTGGTCTATATCACCACGGACTATATCGTGCAATGGGAAAACGTCGCCAACTGTTCAGCCAGTCTCACCTACGAAGCTTACAAAAAAGGAAGCCACTGTTATGAGTCTTACGGGCTTACTTCCCCTTGCGAGGATTGCGTTATGCAACAAGCAATCCTTTCCCGACAAACGGAACAGATGCAGAACACGTTTGAAAACGGACATACCCTTGAAATTTTCTGTACCCCCGTTTTCAAAGAAGACGGGATAGCAGATGGTATTGTCATCCGCATGGACGATGTTACCGAACGGGAAAATATGATACAGGAACTGAAACATGCCAAGACCCTTGCAGAACAGTCGGACAAACTCAAGTCTGCATTCCTTGCCAATATGAGTCACGAAATACGGACTCCATTGAACGCTATCGTCGGATTTTCCGATCTGTTGATGGAGACAACCGAGCCGGAAGAGAAAGCCGAATACATCAAAATCATCAATATCAACAACGAACTGTTGCTGAAACTAATCAGCGACATCCTGGACTTATCGAAAATCGAATCCGGAACTGTTGAATTGAAGTATGACAAATTCGATATCTCAACCTACTTCGAGGACCTGGTCATCTCGATGAAGCAGCGGATAACAAATTCATATGTACGATTGCTTTCTCATAATCCCTACCCGGATTGCAAAGTTAATCTGGACCGGAACCGTGTCACCCAAATCATAACCAACTACGTCACCAATGCGATCAAATATACCCCAAAAGGATTTATCGAAATGGGATACGAGGTGGTAGAGAATGGTATTCGCCTCTATGTGAGAGACAGTGGCATCGGTATTCCCGATGAAAAGAAGAATAAACTGTTCCAGCGTTTCGAAAAGTTGGACGAATTTGCTCAAGGCACAGGATTAGGACTATCCATCTGCAAAGCCATTGCCGAAGCGATGGGTGGTAACGTCGGCTTTGAATCAACGTTTGGTCAGGGTTCTTTGTTTTGGGCCTTTCTGCCTTGCGAAACGGAGATACACCAGGAAAAACAGCTCCAAACGGAGAAAAAAGCCGTCCCGGTTTCAAACAAATCATCTATTTCAAACGAACGGAAAACGATTCTGATAGCAGAGGATATCGAAAGTAATTACTTATTGGTTTCGACGATCTTAAAGAAAGATTATGACTTGATCCGAGCTAAAAACGGGCAGGAAGCTATGGACATTATCAAAAGTCAGCCTGTCGATTTACTATTGATAGACATGAAAATGCCTATTATGAATGGATTGATAGCAACAGAGAAGATCCGGCAGTTCAACACCAAACTTCCGATTATAGCCCTTACAGCTCACGCATTCGATGCAGACCGCCAAGCTGCTTTGACCGCTGGTTGCAATGAATACCTGATGAAGCCTATCGATAAAACAAAACTCTTCGATATATTGCAAGAGTTTTTATAAAACAACCTGATGATAGCCTATTGATTCCAGTTTTGCGACTTTCAAAAGGCCGCCTTCATGGGCAATGGCTATCTGGGGAAGTAACATGTCTTCCTGGATGCCATAACGAGACATCGTATTTATACATAAATAAAATTGTGTCCCCTTCCAACAGGCGTGATATAGTTTCTTTGATAGTTTCCAACTTCGTCAGATGACTTTTTCAAATTATCCACATGTGAAAACAACTGATTCCAGCAAGTGTCTTTACGAATCAAAAATACAAAACTGAACTTTTCCATGATAAACATTTTTCTTAAAAACAGGCTAGACATGGAATAGGTTTTACTAATGTAATTTTGGCAATCATAGTTTATTTACGGAGATTAGCCTCTGTATTCTCCGCACATTATGCGGCTAATACAGATATTAATACCCGCAAAACTCTACAATCGTCATCTTCCCCACCAACACTAACGCCTCATCATAAGCGATCTCCCCCTTACCGAGATGTCCGGCAAGCGTGCCGATCTTACCGCAAATCTGGAAGCTGGTCAGGACGGACATTGCGATATGGTTTACAGAAGTTTGCGCAGTACGTTCTACGATTTCGGTTAGGTGGAGCATTCGGATAAACAAAACAGGATAACGGAGAGGACAACGGAGGCAGGACATGACGGTTCTTTGCTGGATGAAATCGACGTATGACTGGCGGTCGTGGATGATTACTTCCCGGATAAATTTCTGGTGCTTTTTAGGTAAGGTAGACCAAACGGTGAAAGCTATTTTGTAGATTTTTTCAAGGAAATGGATACGGCCTTCTTTCGACATTTTGTCGAGGTTCCGATTAAAGACTCTTACGTCCGGCACTTTTCCATTGAGGAATAAGGCTTCTAATTTGTTTTGTTTCTTCATGATATATTCTGACAGGCGTTGAATAATTAATAGGAAAAACAAATAACAGATGTATTGGGACGCAGATTCACAATCCATTATATTAAAAATCTGCACCCCAAATACGATCCATTTTCAGACATTCAACTCTTCGAGTAAAAACTTTCCAGGTTTGAACTTGACACTTGTACGTGCCGGTATCATACAGGAAATACCTGTGCGAGGATTTCGCCCCTCCCGTTCGTTTTGCTTCCAAGAGGTGAAACTTCCAAATCCCTGTAACATGACAGGTACATTTTGTTTGAACGCTTCTGTCAATACTTCCTGAAAGACATTGACAAATTTACGTGACTGTTCTTGCGTGATATTCATCTTCACAGCCAACTCGTTTACTAATTCTGCTTTATTCATAAGCCACTACTTAAAAATATATTACTAATTTACAACAAGCTACTCTCCTGTTTAAATACGTTTTTCGATATTCTGCGTACACTTGACACGATTCTTTTCCCCTGCTTTTCGCTCTTCCGTTCAATACCTCTACCATTTGACAAAAACGACAAACCATGATTTAATGTCAAATGTGTAGACCTATCTGGTACGGACACAACGAATACAATTACTGTTATAATCGTAGTCACTACCGACATCACCATTGCCAAGACTTACGACCCAGCGACCGTAGGTACCACCTGTTGAAACAGACCAATAGTAATAACGAACAAACGGAGTGAAGCCACTTATCCTCTCTAACGCATTTCTATTTGTCCACATACTTTTCAGTTCATCCAATGTAGGTATACGCCAATCACTCCTCTCTTCCGTTACCAAATTACTGCAATAAGAATTAGCATAACTAAAAGTAACCCGACCGTCAACTTCCGTTTTACAGACCTGAATAGCACCAAGATAAGCCGGAATTTCCGGTTCCTGATTAGCCGTAACCGTAACTGTACGCGTCGGAGCCTCCGTAACTGCCACTGTAAATATTCCCGTACGTTCAGCACCGGTATTGACGGATGCCGTAAAAGTCAAAGAATCATTTCCACTACCACTGATAGGACTAACTGTTATACCATTACTTGTTTCCGGAGATATAGTCCACGCTAAACCGGCAGTAGCAGTAATCAAACCAGCAGATGTTCTGGTAGCAGCAGCATCGATTACAGTTGTAGCATTGGTAGTACTAAAAGAAGAAGGATCCTGGTTTATAGCGATCGTTCCTGTCGGACCATCAATCGGATCGCCTGCACGAACGGTGATTTCACCGCTTCGCAGAGTTGAAAACGGATTTAGCGATACCTCAAAAGTTATATTTTGGGCACTCCCCGTTGTCAGACTTCCTGACGTCGCTCCTGATAATGTAATCCAATCTCCGTTCGTTACATTAGCTATCCAACTCAAACCGGATGTAGCAATGAATGCCGATGCCTGATCGACTGCCGCTTCCGCACTCATATTTACTGTTGAGCCGGTCACAGTAGATCCTTCTTGTCTGACAGTTATTTCCTGTTTTAGATCCGTATAACCGGGATCGCCCACCGAAGCCCCCGCCTTCACCGTTATTTTTCCGATACGCTCCTGAGCTAGCGGATTGCATGTAGTCGCTTCTACCTCTAACGTTTGTACACCAGCCAGAGCCTCACTACCTGACGTACCCGGATTTGTAGTCGCCCAATCCAGCCAGCCGTCACCGCTTAAAGTTGCCAACCACTGTAATCCTTCGGTAGCAGTAAAAGAAGAAGCACCACCAGAGCCGGCTTCCGCATTCAGCAAAATATCATTTCCTTTCGCCAAGGTAGAACCACTTTGGGTGATTGTTACGGACTGACTCGTGTCATTTATATTAATATTAAAGGAAACACTACGGCTTTCCGCTCTCGGATTGGCTTCTTCAGCCTTGAACACAACATTAGCAGGACCTTGATATGTTATGGTTGCACCCGATGGAATATGCTGACCGTTCAGAAGGGCAGACAACCAAGCAGGCATATCGAATACCCATTGTTGCCCCGGACGGGCTGTGATTTGTATCTCTTTTTCTCCGCCTTTATTAGCAGGCATATCGCCCGGATCAACCTCAATAGGAGGTATTCCGCCTACGGTAATACGTTCATCGGAAATGTCTATGCCCAACAATGTAACAGTCATGGTATAATGAGCATTACGTATTACGTCATAGTTATTCATATTACTACCCGGGAAAAAACGAAAAGTAACATCGGAATATCTTACTCCGCCCTGCACGGCATCACCCGTCAGTTCGATACAGGTTGCATTCGTCACACCGGTTCCGATTTTCTTCTTTTCGGAATCGACAGCATCAGGACCGTCAACAGTTCCTGCCATATTCTCCGGCAGATACCAATAAACAGTTGCACCCAACGGACTAACCGTACCGGTATAAGTTTCATAACTTATATCCGCCAGCTGTCCTGTAGGAACTTCCACCAACGATATAGCAGGAGCATTCTTTAAAACTACCGAAGTCGGAGTAAAACTCAATTCAGCCCCTGTCGAATAGGTAAATTCGATCTTCGCTATCAGGCGTGTCAGTTCTACTGTAATATTTCTTATACCGCCGACCAACACTTCGCCTTCCCACATACCCACCATCTGACACAAATCATTAGCAGGTAAGCCGGCATTTGTGGGTGTATAAGTCAATATATGTTTCTTTAATATCGTTTCATCTGCTATCGCACCCAAGTCACCGGCATTCGAGACAAAATACACACGACTCCTGTTGCCATTCTGGTTATGTTTCAGTTTCAGGTTGACAGTTGTTGCTGTCAGAGAGGGAAGATACTGATTAAACAAACGAAGGCCTGTCGTAACATCATACTGCCCTACCCATAAGCTAGCTATCTGACTTTCTTGCGCTTCCGACAATGAGGTAGTAGCTTTGGTCTGCACCGAATCTCTTACTCCGACAGTCAACGTATCCGATTCGATCGAACCGTCGGCAGTGAAAGTGATACTACGTGTTACAGGAATCCGATTAGCCAGTACATTCAGATTGAATCCGGCATCCACATCTTTCAAGGCATGCGGAGGAATTTCGTTTTCTTCCACATCGGTCTGCGTACAACTGCCGGCAAATAACAGAAGCAACAACACAAGCGACCACGCTTTATTTACTCGTTTCATTGTATTTCTTTTTTTAATTAAGATTCGTATTATCAGTTCTTTTCAGGACTTATCCACCGACATCACCATTTCCGCTCCAAAGTATTTCACTCCACCGGGCAACTGTTACAGTTGTGCCTATCCCTTCATTGATATCCGGGTCAGGATAAGGACTGTCAGGGGCTCCCACATTATCATCTCTAAAAGAGATCGCATTCCACGCCAGTACCCTCATAAGCAAACAACTTTCATTATTTTTCACCTCAAGTGTGAAAATATATCGTTTACCCGCATCAAATGTTATATTCCTGTCTATAGTAGCTCTCAGGAGCGCTGTCTCCTGATTTCGAACCACTGTTATTTCTACATCAAAAGGTTGGCTGTCCTTTGGTAAAATAACGCCTTTTGTTTTATTCAGACCGAGACCATCCGGATCAGAGTCCGGTTCCACAAGTTCAAACTCGTCCGCAACAAATGTCACTTGTGCGTTTATACCTGTACCTCCTCCCGTAGGAAGAATACCGGTATCCTCACCTGCAATTAGGGAGGCACCTGAAGAAGAGATATTCTTTATCACCAGCCCGGTCCCATATAACTGATCGAAAGGGAGTGCATTCCCCGGCCAAGGCATCACATTAAATACTACCTGTGCACATTTCCGACAAAAAGTGTTCAACGTGATCTGGCCTACATTTCCTGAAACCGTAACGTCACGCACGAAAGAGGTCATCACATCTTCTTTATGGAGAATACCGGTTATTCCATACATTCCGTCGGCCCCATTCAGCAACGAACGCGCCGGTGAAACAGCATAAAAATCGAAAACACCGCCCCGCACGACCAGCTTTTGAGCATCCCCCGGTATCTGTTTACCATCCGCATCCACACAACAAGGGGTCAAATCACCATCGGATCCTACCACATAGGTTGCTTCAAATGAAGGAGCTACCGTAGAAAAAGAGATCGGTGGCGACATTTCACCTGTCTTGCTTCTAAAATAGGCTCCAATACGAACGGTACTTCCCGCAGGCAAAGGAGTGGGTGACGGGATGACGGTTTCACCCGCACGAGTCAAAAGTTCAGGTACACCCAGGTCAGGTTTTCCAAAACTGAGTACTACCGGCCGGTTCTCTTCCGGTACGATCTCCTCCACCGAGCCTGCCGTACACCCCGCCAGCAGACTACCGGCCAGTAGCCTCAATAGAAATAATTGTACTCGATTCCCTACCATCTTATTCATTTTAATTTTCAATTCTCTATAGTGAACGGAGGGGGTATCGCTCCCCACCCGTCCTAATCGTTGCGGCCTATTCTACCGGTACTTCGGTCGACCCGCCGTCGCCCCAGTCTGCAACCTCTATATTGTCAATTACAACACCTTGCGGAGACAACCGAATATTGTAGATATAATTATTCCCTTTTATCCAGTTGACCATAAATGAGCCGACAGAACCGCTGCCTCCGGGAGGAGTCATCGTAAACATGCGATCATCGTCAAGCGTCATTTCCAATGTCGCAACCACACCTGTCACAGGGATAACCAACCCGAAAGCCTGTACCGCCACATCGGATACATCGACAACATTACTCCCTACCGTACGCATATTTCCATCGGCAGTAAACCACAACTCATCGACAGCAGTCATCGTACCACTCAAGTCACCCGTTGCCAGATTTAACTTGGCACTCGAAGATTTCTTAAAACCATCAGTACTTTTCAACACTACTTTTTTTACACTCGCGTCAGCAAATACTGCCCCTCCATCCATTTCCAACACCCGAAAACTAACTTTTGCCAAAGCATGATTCATGGTTAAAGAAACTTCCGGATGCCAACGATCAACTTTATCCGGTACCGTACAATACAGATAATCATCCTGATCTGTCTCCCACTGTATGTCAGTCGATGCGTCTACCGGATTTTCCCCGTCGCTAAAATAAAATTTCTGCTTATCCAACACCTTAACGCCACTCATCAAGGGTTCTCTCGGAGTACCCGACAATGACACATTCCTTTCTGCAGGCGAAAAGCCATATGCCGCTCCTTCCTCCGAAAACAGCAAAAGTCTCTCTTCACCATCCGCTAGTTGCCAGGCTACAGGAACAGCCAACACATCGAAAATAAACACCTGTGTGTTATTTCCACTTGCATAGGAACTCACAACACCACTACTGCTTTGCTTCGTAACGCAAAGACCGACCGTTGTCAACGGATTTGGATTTATAGCACCATCCATCGGACCGCCGGTCACGACACTTCTCGATTCGATCTCTAACGACAAGCCCAGATGCTTAACGGATAAAGGAACACCTTGTTCTATGTCATCCTTGCCTCCAGCTTCAGGCAAAACAATATCTGCTTGCGTACAACCTACACACAACAAGAGAAAGAAAACAACCGAAAGCATATATATGAACTGTTTCATGGGCTTTGTTTATAATGATACTGATTACAGAGGTATTTCGTCCTCCTCGTTGTCAATCCATGCTTCAACAGTTACATCCATCACAGTCAACTTATTACGTCCGGCTGAAAGCGTATATATGTAGTTATTGTTAGCATCCCAGCTATTCGCAGGCAGGACAACGGGGTAATCCACTGCAGCGTCCACACCTTCTTTCAATGTTACGATCACCTCTATATCATTATCACCGAATGTGGTAGGATACACAATGTTACTGACCGCTTTGGATACAACTTTTGCATTCACGGTAGTACCATTCGTTACAAAGCTATATTGCCCTTCCGTTCCACCGGTTTCCACTTGTCTCATTAATATATAGTTATCAATCGTACGGCTGATGTCTCCATTCACCAGTGCATTGGGCGTAATCCTACCATCGACCAAAGACATATAGGCTGTACCCATCTTGAAAGGATCTGACCCGCCGGTCATATTCTTTATCCGGAACTTTGTAAAGTTCACATCATTATCACTCAGTTTACCGCCGTCATACACACGGAAGGTGACCATCGCCATAGCATGCTTCATATCCAGATTGATCTTATAACCGGGATTGACATCATTCGTATTATCCGGTTCATCTTCCGGCTTGACCGGTTGTTGTCCGACAGTACGTCCGTTATTGACATAACGTCCGCCGTCAGCACCAAAGTACAGGTAGTCTTTCTCTGTAGACAAAGAGAGGTTTATCAGATTTGTTCTGGGTGTACTCGTCCATACCCCACCATTCCAATATTTCTTCGCATTATTGGTCGATGCATCGATATTTCCGCTTGCCAGAATTGTTACCGGAATTTTCAGGTCGGTTGCACTGGCTATGTTTAGAGTCGGATCATAAGGATAATAAGCATAGACCTGCCCGATGTTTTTGGTCAGAAAATAAGGAACTTCTCTCGTTGTTTCAAAATCGACTCCTTTTGTCTGTATGGAAATCCAGTTTGCTCCTCTTGCATCTCCCATATACCACACATGGTGACCGGTATATCCCCCGGCATCAGGTTGATACCAGTCGGTTGCATTCTTATCTGTAATCACAATACCCAAACCCGGTGCAATATCAGCCTGGCCATAATCAGCTGCATTATAGGTTATAAGATCACCGCTTACCACCGATTTGGTAGATGCCTTTGATCCAGCATCCACCTTTAAATTAGGTGTGATGCCCAAAGTAACCAGATCGTCATCACCGGTACCGTCAACAATCTCAGTTTCTGTCTCCGAACAGCTTGTAGCTGTCAGCAGGGCTATAAAGAGAGCCCCCATTGTCATACTCTTTTTCATTTTCATTCGTTTTTTTAATTATATACTATTTATATAGGTATATCTACCTCGTCATGTTCTGTCCAGGCAGCCACGCCAACGAAGGTTGTTTTTATTTGGCTCTCCTCTGTGAAAAGTAGCGAGATTACATGGCTTTTTCCTGTCAGAAAACCACCCTCTACCCCTATAGCCACCTCCGATGTCGTCTCTGTTTCATTACCTCTTCCATCTTTGGTCGTAACAATCTGCAGACGATACGACCCACCCGATACCGGAAGCAAGACAATACCCTGTGGATCGGGTAATTCTTCTTCTTCCTCAATCTCGGGAATCGGAAATACAGGCATATCCGGCACAGATACTATCTTTATGTCGGTAGCTGAAGAAACATCTGTAAGGAAAGGAGGAACTACCGAAAAAGTTAGTTGCTGTCGGGTATGCACATTTTCCACATCAATCTGAGTGACGCTTCCCCATTTATCGGCATCCCTGCTGTAACAAACCAATTGTATCTGCGTCAACAGATGGTAGAAAATGCATGTATTGAACGGTGTATATGCATTTCCATTCAGGAAATCGGTTGCCATAATATCGGTTGTTCCATCCACCGTAAACTGGACCATTCCCGCCGCCGTATCTGCCTCTACAGTTTCACCCTCCATCGGAAAATAGCCCTGCATACGGATAGTACGTCCATCGACCGGATAAAACTGCGGGATAGTAAACAAAATTGGTTGCCTGCCATCTCCACCGTTACGCACAGCCTTGCACACGTGCCATGCACCATACGTTCCCGATCGAGGCACAGTTTCATCCTGACGGGCAAAACAGACAGCCAAAGCATCCGCATAGCCGGAACCGATCACCGCGCGGGAAGAAAGTCCGATCGACCCTTCCAGTCGAACCGTTGTCTCGACAGGTTGTAACCCATTGTTGCCTCCGTCTGAACAGGCCATTCCCCCACTCAGGCAAACGAACGCCGTTATCACTATTCTTTTCTTCATCTCCTGCTACGCGTAAAGGGATTATGGAGGAGTTATCTCTGAACCACCACCGTTACCGGTTTGCCAGGGAGCAATACCGGCTTCTATACTAATCTCGCCATCAACCGTAAAGTTGAGCGTGATCAGGTGGGACTCACCGGCCTTGACACCACCATTGATATTGTCGATAGGTACAGCCAGTATTTTTTCAGTTCCATTATAAGTGGCTACAACTTCCAGATTGATAGCAGAAGCAGCCGTTCCCATATCTGCAACGGGAAAAACCATCAAGTGACCGATTGCAGGATCAACTTCAGCAGACGACACCACTTCTTGTGGACAGTTCACTACCGGAAGTACCTGGTTTGCTGTTCCGTTTATCACAGATGCACCATTTACCTTATCGAGTGAAAGCGTCAGCGAAGTCGCTACATTCTGTAACTTTATCGAAGAAATGGCGGTCCATTTCGCTATCGCCTCGGTAGAGCCTGTACACAAGAACTGCAACTGAGTCAGCAAATGGCGGAATGTAAACGGAGTGAAATGATTATCGGATGCTCCGGTTTGTAATTCTGTAGCCATTATATCTTCATCGCCGGTAATGGCATATACAACAGTTGCAGGATCGCTGTCCGTCGTCAGAGTAGCCTGGGGATGAAAGCCGATCAAGACCGACTGTCCGTTAGTATTCAGATAGGTTTGCCTGGCATCGAATGTGATAGCCGTATTATTAGTACCACCGGCACGGACGGCTTTGACCGCTGTCCAGTTACCAGTTGAGCCCGGATTATCGAAACGGGCAAACGACACATCCAGATTATCTGCATAATCGGTATCTATCACCGCACGGGTAGACTCTCCGATACCGGCACTTATCTCGATCGTCCCTCCGGAACCACTCTCAAGAGGCTCCTCCCCGCTGCTACAACTACAGATAAAAGTAGCCGACAGCATACTTATTACCAGAAACTTGTTTGTTTTCATATTATACTAGTGTTTATTGATAAAATGATACTTGATTCTTTTTTCTTTATTCTTCCGTTATCGTTCCGTTTCCGGAAGCACCGGTTTTCCAGGGTGCTATTGCAACGGAAAGGGAAGCTTCATCCTTCACGCGAAGTCTGACCGACAACAAGTAAGAAGTACCTGCAACCGACAGCTTATCATCTTCATGGAATGTGACCGGCAGATGCTCGAAACACTCCAAATTGCCGTCTTTGTCTTCTATCGTTATCGTCAGGTTGACTGCTATGCCGGATTGTATCATGGTCACTTTCCCGATATCCGTCCAGGTGGTTGTTAAAGAAAGCCTTTCTTCTTCCTTCATCCGGTCCACAACCGCCACCATTCCCCTTTCGCCACTGAATAACAATCTTTTATCCACCAACGACAGTACAGCATCCTGTTGCATTCCCTCCGCAACCAGGCTACGTAATTTCCATCCTTGTGCTTCGCCTACTGCATCACAACACAGGCGAAAACGGAGTTGGGTCAGCAGATGAAGAAATTCAAACGACTTTTCTTCCCTCCAGAACATATCCGTCAGAGAGCCGCTTTGCTCATTCGACACCAGAATATCCTGCTGCCCATCAATCGAATACTTTCTCTTCCCGGCGCTATCCTGCTTGCCTTCAGGGGCAAAACCGCACAGGTATATACGGCTGTCGTCGGAAGGATAATATTTCGGTCCTGCCAGGTCGGTACTTCCGTCCGGTTTTACAGAGGCTTTCCAGATCTCCGTATACTTCCTCGATTCATTCCCCTTGGCAAAAAACACCGGGTTGGAAAAAGAAGCCTCTCCTGAGAGTTCCTTCAAAAAAGCATAAAGTACCAATTCCTGTCCATTCTGGTTGGAAAGTTGTACGTCATTACCTGAACACGCCGTCATCATTCCCCACAGAAAGGAAACCAGTATCGGTAAAGTGTACCGTTGAACATGTTTATTTTCAATTTTTATTTTCATATCTGTCATTTCAAATATTCTTAATAACTGTCACATAGCCCGATTGCTCACCTCTCCCGTCCCTTCTTTCCACTCTGAAAGAATGATTTTAAATCCATCCACTTTATCATAGACAATCTCCATATCCAATACGATATAGGCCGATATGCTTTTTTCCAATGCGTCGATTACTTCACCGGTTATGTTGGTCAATGAGGTAATCTCCTTCCCGTCTTTCGTCCTGAGCGTCAAATAAAGTTCGACCGGATCGTTATTCTCCGTTCCTCCCGATAAACCGAACAGGTTTAGAGAAGCGGTATACACACCCGAAGCAGCAACCACCGCTTCGAATGCCATAAAAGCAACCGTATCAAACAACGGTTGCCCGTCCGGTATGTGTATCCGCGCAGAGACACCTGTCAAACGACCGGACAATCCCTCTAACGAAAGCACTTCTTCCCCTCCTTTTACTTTTATATTCAGTTCCAATGTCTTGACCAGATTGATCGGATACAGCTCTTCCACTACGGCCTGCTTCCCTCCTATATCGATTATCTGGCAACCCGTGCCAGATAAATTACCAGGATGCTCAATATGCACAGAGGACGATTTTAATCCGGATATCTGCCGTACTTTACCGTAAGCCTGTTCATAACCGTTATCCATTTCCAGCACGACGTTCTCACAATCGG
Source organism: Parabacteroides sp. AF14-59 (assembly GCF_003479515.1). Classification (NCBI taxonomy): domain Bacteria; kingdom Pseudomonadati; phylum Bacteroidota; class Bacteroidia; order Bacteroidales; family Tannerellaceae; genus Parabacteroides; species Parabacteroides sp. AF14-59. The sequence goes on from NZ_QUHH01000019.1 coordinate 49,422, forward strand.
TATTGCAAACTGCCACCTTATATTGTCCCGCCGGAAGTGTCCCCTCGTAGCCTGAAGCAGATCCTTGCCGGATAACCGGAAATCCGATCCCGTCTTTATAAAAATAATAAGTCATCACCGAAGGATGATCGATCCGTGTCTGCCAATTAAGATGCAAACGTACTTTTCCGTTCCTTTCCCAATCTTCATCGGGCGTATGATAAGTACAAGCCGGCAGAGCAAGAGCGCATACAAGAAGTACCACCCACTCCCTAATTCTATTTTTTTCCTGCTTCTTCATATTTCTATTCTTTCTTTATCTGATTTGAAAACGATATACCAAACTTACCTTCAAACCAATCATAAAACCCGTCGACGAAAAACGGGTCTCCAAATAATTTTTGTCATCTATTTTATCGTAACGATATTTCTTTCCGTCGAAAACCGAACGATAACCAGTCCGCATACTAACCTCACAACAGAAGCCTTTTCCTAAAGGTATCAGACAGCCTATGGAAGCACCTAACGTCCAAAAACGACCCGTTCTGCCATAAAGTACCTCGCTGTCGGGATCAATCTCACTACCACACACATCAAAATCTCCATACTCACCGAATAATCCAGTATTCAGCCCGGCAAAACAACCGGAACGCAACGGCCACACACGAGGTTCGACTGAAAATTCAGAGACCGACCAGCGGTCGCGTATCTTATCTTCATAAGAGAAATCAGCGTACATTCCTGATGCAACGACCGACCAACGCCCGGCAAAATACCATTCAATCTCTAAGTTAGGCATGAACGAACCGGTCTCTATCTCTGTCTGACCGGTTCCCAAACGCACCGAAGGGACCAATGTACACCAGGGAAGCAGGTTCGTTTTTACAGCAAGATATGCCGCTCTTCGTTCCGTTTTTTCTACAATAGCCGGTATCACCTTTACTTCCTGCCGGGCGGCTAAATTATGTTCATTTTTTACCGGCACTGTTTCCTTCGTTGTCTCCGTCGTAACCAAAAGGACGGCTGAAACGTCTGCCACTTCATATTGTTGCAAGGTATCCACCACCGATGCCAGCCGGTAATCTTCCAGTTCCGAAGGGTCGAAAAGAGGATCGTCTATCCGATATACTTCATGGTCATTATGGCCCGTTACCCCACGACGGTACAGGTCGACATAGGGCACAACTCCATACCGACTAATGGCTGCCTTTATGGCACTAGGGTAACGGCTTTCGCTGTAATGAATGGCTATATTGGCGAACCAGGGCAATGGTTTATGAACCTTATATACATGTACCTGGTCACGGTAGTTTCCGCTACGGTCGATATAGAAGGCAACACAATCATGGGGAATATCGAAACGGGTTTTCAGGTAGGCACGGATACGACCCGCACGCAGCGAGGCTTCGTTCACAACCTCTTCATCTTCGTATTCATAGGCATTCACATGCGAGACGATCAACAAATGGCAATCACCTTTTAGGATTTGGTCACGGGATACGTCGAGTAAACCGCCCATCCGTTCCAATTGATAAGCGTTGTCTCCGTAGTCAGCAAGGAACAGGTCATTATCCTGGCGGAAAGAGAAAAGGAATGATTCAGCCTTATAATAGGTCGTAGTCTGGGCATCCGTTTCCATCCCCTGAAGGAAGTTAAGCAGTAACAGGAAGATCATTCTTTCCCATATTCTCCGGTGTGAACTTTTTATCCTATACATATTAATATATAATACCAGTTTGTTCAATATTAGGCAGTTGCCATGATTATCACTAACTCTCTGTAAATGTTCACCTTATTTATATAATAAGGGTAGAGGGTGAAAAAAAGCCCTTTCCCGAAGAACCTCCTTAGGGAGTTTTTAGGGTAAAAAATGAAGGATTGATGTCTTTTTGAGTCTTTTTGGAGGAAGAAACGGTACTGCGGAAATAGCAGTTTTCTCTTAACAGATTTAAAAACGATGGCAGTCCGGGCCTGTTTTATACCATCTTGTAATGAAATTCATATTATATGGCTAAAAAATAGGTTAACTTGTGAAATTTAGTAAAATTGATATGCCTTTTTTAAGAAAACACCCTACACTCCTTGTTTTTTCATTTTTTTCTTCTTACGTTTGCCACGTACTTCATTACAATTCAGGATTTTTCTTATTTATAAAACACTGATTGTAAGACTAAAAGAGGATGTTTCCCCTTATTATATAAATAAGGTTTACCCCACCCGCAAACAGCCTCCGACCGCTTCGGAAACCTGCCGGTTTGCTTTGGCTATTTCCGATACGTCAAACTTCTGCAAATAGATACGGGTCGTTTTTTCCGATGTATGTCCCAGTGCCTGGCTGATCACGCCGATAGCGACATGCAGGCGGTACGCCTCCGAAGCCCAGGCATGACGGAACGAATAGGTCGTCAATGTTTCCGGCAAATCCAGCATCACACTGATTTCTTTCAGGTAACGGTTTTCCGTCGCCAGGCAGCTTTTATACTGTTCGTGGGTCGCATCTTCCGGTAATACAGGGAAAAGGTAACGCCTCTCTTTATTTTTATACCGATCGATCAGCATCTGCATCCCCGAAGTCACTTCCATCTGGATAAAGGCTCCCGTCTTCTGCCGGTGGTATTGTAATACCGTACCGTTCTCCACCAAATTCTCACCCGTCAGATGCACAATATCCACAAAAGGAATACCGCAAGCCATAAACGAAAACAGTGCCAGATCGATAGCAAGCTGTTTCTTCGGCTCACTTTTCAAATCCAGAGCGGCTATTTCCTTTATCACTTCCACTGGTACAGCACGTTTACGCGTCTCCTCCTGTCTGAGGTGAATCCCCACAAAAGGCGACTCTCCCGTTTTTTCCTTCGATTCCCGACGGGCACGGTTATACATCGCCCGAAGGTTACTCATGTAACTATTCACCGTATTCACACGCAGTCCTTTTTCACGCAACCATTTCAGAAACGCCTCAACCAAAGCCGGTGTCACATCTTTCAGGCACAATTCCTTACCACCCGAGAAACATATAAAATGATTACGCACCGCCCGATACAGATCAGCCGTACTTTCATCGCCACAGGAACGCTTATCCTCTTCCTGCAACAACATCTGTCTATAAAAATCTCTTTTCTTCATACTCTTCCTCCATTTTATTCGGATTAATCAAAAAGATAAAGATAAACATTCATAACTTTCAGAATGTTCGATTTTTACAGATCAGGCTAACAGCGGTTTTCACTCAAACGGCTGTTCCGGAAGAAAAAACCGCCTTATCACCCTGTTTTCCACTCTTTATAACCTCTCCTTTCGGAAATCATTGCAATGATTCTTCCCTATCATCACAATGTCCCGACAGAGTCATCACAATGACTTCACGCACTCATCACAATGAAGGGGGACAATCATTGTGATGAAAATTTTAACACTACAAAATATGGGGGGGATTTTCTTCAGATTATACTCTAAAAACAGGTTTACGTGTCTTTCGGAAAACTAGATGCTTTTTCTGAACAGTTCATTTTCAATTGACAAATTGCAGCAGATTTTATCTTTTTCCTGTCACTAGCTCTAAAAACATTGCAATGATTATATTTTTCTCCTCTCAAATATCTCCTCCCAAAAGAAACTCCCTCAATCCGTCATTACTGAACTCCGGATTAAGGGAATAAATGTTTTTGAACTCTCTTTAGCCCTTATACATGGCAAAGAAAAGATAGATGAATTAACAGTTTGTCAAAACGTCAGTTTCGTATTTATTATGAACTTTAAGCCTAGTGAGTATAATCTAAAAAACGAATACCCTCAGGTAAATCATTCTCAATTAACATTTTCATTTTCTTGGCGAAAGGGCATGGGTAACCTAATGGAGTACCTTTCTGAATACACGAGGCAAATGCAATAGTATCGGCACCTCTTTTCACAAGCTCTCTTGCCCTTAGTACAGATTTCTTTGCAGGGCATCCTCCACAATTGCAGAAACCGACAATTTCTATATCTTCTGTTATACCTTCAAACGCCCCTTTTCTTTCTCTGATCACCTTAAAGTCTGTTGTACCCGGACAGTAATCTTCTGTCTGCATACATCTGATAATTCCAACTTTCATAAGTCATTATTTAGATTCTATTTTCCACTCCTCTATATTGCGCGTCTTTGCACTAAAATTCACTCCTATCTTAAATAATTGACGGGGATCGGCTGCAAAAGGAAGCGCATAGCCTTTTTCATTTATTTGCCGCAGAGCATCGTCAGCTGTTCCGTTCAGTTTAAATTCCATCAAGTAAATGAAACGATCTGTTTGTAATACCAAGTCAATACGCCCTTCCGAAGTATGGTATTCTGCTTTTACATAGAAACCAATCAACTTGAACACAATAAACAGGACATTTTGGTAATGTAACTCCAAATCACGAACCAACTCGTAAGGAGTATCAGCAAAAAGACTTTGCAAACGACGGAAGAAGGAATCATAATTGCCGGAACGTATCTCACGAACAAACTTCTGAATATGGAAAGAAGAATCGACTTTATCCGTATTAGCATAGAAAGGAAGCAGATATTTCATAAAACCCTCCTCCACTTCACGATTAGGAAATCCCAGACGATAAATACCAAATTCACGATCATATCCTTTGATGGTAAGATATCCACTCTGATAAATCACAGGTATTGGATTAACAGATGTGGAGTCAATGCTATTCAAAACATCGGCATCCGTTTCCGTATGCGCCATGTTATACAGGTTATAATGAGAGTGCTTTAACAATTTCACCAAATAGGTTGGTGTACCTGTTTCAAACCAATAGCTACCGAATTGTAAATACTTAAAGGTATTAAGCAAACTGAAAGGATTATAAATTCCTTTTAAATTCTCCGTAAAATGATATCCATCATAAAATTCTCTCAATGCTATACAAACCTGATCATAATCCATATTCTGCACACGAGCTAATTCATGCAAATCATCTTTAAAATAAGCATGTATCTCCGGTTCCGTTATACCACAAATGTTCGCATTACGGTCGTCCATTGATATATCCATCAGATTATTCAGGTCACTGAACGCACTTACTTTCCCGAACTTGGTTACACCGGTCAAAAAAGCAAACTTGATATCCCCGTCCATACTCTTCATCACACCATAAAAAGCCATCAAAGTATCACGGAATTTTTCTTGCAGTTCATCATTTTCCAATGCCTGCAACATCGGCTTGTCGTATTCGTCAATCAGGATTACAACGCGTTGACCGGTCTGCCTGGCAGCCCTACGGATTACTCCTTTAAAGCGCAGTGAAAGTGTCGTTTCATCCGGTCCATGACCATAAAGCTCTTCCCACTGAGTCAACTGATTACTTAACAAAGCATCCAGACGCTCAGGACTGTCGAATTTTTCGGCGTTTAAATCCAAATGAAGTACAGGATATTCCAACCAATCCTTTTCCAGCTTTTCGATAGCCAAGTCTTTAAACAACTCCTTTTTTCCCAGAAAATAAGCTTCCAGGGTAGAAATAAGTAAACTCTTACCAAAACGGCGTGGGCGATTTAGTAAATAATAGCGTCCAGTTTTCACTAATTGATAAACCAGCTCCGTTTTATCAACATAGATATATCCATCCTCACGAAGACTTTCAAAATTCTGTATACCGATGGGATAAAGCTTTGCCATAATTTATCTGATTGAAATAATACCTTTTAAGCAAAGTACGCAATAAAGATCGGCATTTACAAAAAAAGGACAGGTTAATTGGAGGTTATTCAAATCAAATTATGGTACAGGAATCCGAAAAGACCTGCACCATATAAATAGGAATATCAAAACGCAATGCGATAAACAGAGAAACTTAACGGGCGAAGTACAACTTCTGCAGCCGGAGCTTCCAGTTCGATTTCTGAAACAACAGGCACTACCTGGTCCGGTTTGCAGATTGTACTTTTAGCTTCCAGGTCAGAAGCGTGAAGTACGGTTACTGTACCTTTATGTTTTCCACCGGAAAGGCCATTTAAATCCAGTTTCACTTTTCTGTTTTGAATACCGGTATTGGCGATCTTAATGATCAATTCATTTGTCTTCTTATCGACTGCTGCCGTTGCATACAGATCATTTTGTCCGGTAACCGGTTCGTTCTGCATAGTTAAAGGCACGACATTCGTACCGACATTATGACCGTAAAGTTGCTGCACATAATAATTCGGTGTCTTCACCAAAGAAAGATTATCGAACCAGATCAAATCCGGACGCCACTGCCAGGCATCCACATGGGCAAACAGAGGTGCATAAGTACAGATATGTACTACATCCGCATTACGCTCAAAACCAGTCATAAAAGCTGCCTCAGCCAATGCTGTCAGGAAACTATTCTCGCGATTGTTCGGATGGCAGGCATATTCACCGGCAAAAACCTTAGGACCGTTACGATCGTATGAGTCATAGCGTTTGGCACCATTCAGAAACCATTCGGGAGAACGGTAAAAATGTTCATCTACCAAATCGACTTTCATCCGCTTCATTTCAGGCCACAAGAAGTCGAAATCTTCCCCTTCCGCTTGTGGACCAGAACTACCAATAACTTTGATATCCGGATATTTGGCACGAATAGCCTTTACGAAAGGTTCCAGGCGTTCGGTAAACAAAGTACCCCACTGCTCATTACCAATAGCTATAAACTTCAGGTTGAAAGGAGCCGGATGTCCCATATCGGCACGCAGTTTTCCCCATTTAGAAGTCACAGGACCGTTGGCAAACTCGATCAGGTCAAGGGCATCGTCAATATAAGGTTGCAATTTATCGACCGGACAGTTTTCTTTCGGATCATCATTTTCATACTGACAAGAAAGACCACAGTTCAACACAGGAAGCGGCTCGGCACCGATATCCTCACTCAACTGGAAATATTCAAAGAAACCTAAACCATAAGACTGATAATAATCGGAGAACTTCTTATGAGGAAATGTATAATTCCAACGATTGATATTGATCGGTCGGTTTTCAACCGGACCAACCGTATTTTTCCACTGATAACGAGTGGCCAGGTTCGTTCCTTCCACGATACAACCTCCGGGAAAGCGGAATACACCCGGTTTAAGATCTTTCAATGCCTGTGCAAGATCGGCACGCATACCGTTCGGACGGTTATTGAATGTTTTCTGAGGGAATAAAGATATATGTTCCAGATCCGCCGTTCCCTGTGTAAGCATCGTGATACGTAAACGGGAATGGGCTTCTGTTGCCTCAGGAGTCAGGACAACGGAATACTTTTTCCAATCTTTACCGTTTATCTCAACTTCCTTTGTTTCATAAATGTCATGCCCACTATTTACCAGATTTATACGAAACTTGATCGGACCGTTAGTTACCGTACGGGCATAGAAAGAAAAGTCATACTTCTCCTCTGCCTTAATACCAATACCTTTAAAACCTTCGTTATCCAGCCCTGTACCGGTCAATTCTTTATTATAAGAAAGACGTACATAATGCGGATTCTTGTCAAAACAGGGGGATTTGGTCTGTACCGTTACATTTCCAAAAGGAACCCAGCCCCCGAAAGGATTTTCAAACTCAAAAGAACGGTTCTTAATCAACTCTGCATACAATCCTCCATCCGCTCCGAAGTTGATATCTTCAAAAAAGATACCGTACATGGTGGATTGGATAGACGCACCCGTTTGCTGCACGTCTATTTTGAACTCACTAGTCTGTGCCATCAGACTGCTTACCCCCATACTAAAGAGGAACAGAGAGATAGCGTTTTTCATGCTTCTTCTCATATCAAGTGTTTTTCCGTAAATAAAAGATTTATTTAGTTGCAAATGTACACTAAATACATATTTAAAAGGTGGACTAATACACTAAATTGGTAGACAAAAAGCGGCTTTATGCTCTATAACATCTTTTCGTGCATCCTATTTACGAAGAAGTAGGCTAATTTTACACGCAATTTTGATAACATTACATACATGAAGAACAAGAATACACTGTCTGGCTTGACTGTGGCTAATTTCAGCAAGCAAATAGACGGGAAGGAGACGATGCTATGTATCCTGACCAATAAGAAAGGAGCAGAACTTACCATTACCAACTACGGTGCAAAAATTGTATCGCTTATGGTACCGGATCGGTCCGGCAAGTTAACCGATGTTGTTACCGGACATAATTCAATCGATGATTATCTGGTTTCTGAAGAGCCTTACTTCGGAGCTATCTGCGGTCGCTACGGGAACCGTATCGCCAAGGGTTCATTTACACTCGACGGCGTTGTGTACGATAAGTTGGCCATCAACAATGGTCCCAACAGCCTTCACGGAGGACTCAAAGGTTTTAATTCTGTTGTATGGGATGCCAATCAGACCGATGACCAGACCATAGAACTGAAATATACGTCAGCAGACGGTGAAGAAGGTTTCCCCGGAACATTAAAAGTGACTGTTACATACCATCTGACAGACGACAATGAAGTCGTAATCATGTATCATGCCGTAACAGACAAACCGACCGTATTGAACCTGACCAACCACTCCTACTTCAACTTATCAGGAGCAGGCGATCCGTCAGTAGCAGATCACACACTGACAATCAATGCCGATCAATATCTTCCTACGGATGAAACAGCCATCCCTTACGGAGCACCGGAAAAGGTGGAAGGTACCCCGATGGATTTCCGTACCCCTTATCTGGTAGGTGCACGCATAGACGAACCGACCGACCAGTTGACCTGGGCAAGAGGCTACGACCATACCTATATATTAAATAAGGAAGAAGGCGAACTGGGTTTCTGTGCCCGTTGTCAATCGCCGAAGACCGGTATTATCATGGAAGCATATACAACCGAACCGGGTGTACAATTATATACAGGCAACTGGATGACCGGCAATTTCGAAGGAAAGAACGGACAGCGTTACCCGGCAAGAGCTGCTTTATGCCTGGAAACACAACATTTCCCCGACAGCCCGAACAAACCGGAATACCCCTCTACCGTACTCCGTCCGGGAGAAGTTTTTGAAAGCAAGACCATTTATAAATTCTCTGCTGAATAACAAATAACAAAATTAATATATCAATAATAATAAAAATATCAATCAATGACTCAAGAAAAAAAACAATGGGGTGCCATCATCATTATGATTGCACTGTTTGCAATGATCGCATTCGTGACTAACCTTTGTTCACCAATGGCTATTATCGTAAAGAACGACTTCGGGGCTAGCAATGTTCTTGCCCAAATTGGAAACTATGGTAACTTCATTGCCTATCTGGTAATGGGTATTCCTGCCGGTATGCTTATCGCCAAATATGGCTATAAGAAAACAGCTCTTATCGGTCTTGTTGTAGGTATCGTAGGTATTTTAGTTCAATGGCTGAGTGGTCATGTGGGCAAGGAGAGCGCTTTCCTGGTTTACCTGGTCGGAGCATTTATCAGCGGTTTCACTATGTGTATTCTTAACTGTGTGGTTAACCCGATGCTTAACCTGCTCGGTGGCGGTGGTAACAAGGGTAACCAGCTTATCCAGCTCGGCGGTGTATTCAACAGTACTGCAGCCGTTGCCTGCTACATCCTGATGGGAGCTCTTATCGGTGATGCAGCCAAAGCACATATTGCCGACGCAACACCGGCATTGATGATCGCTCTTGCTATCTTCGTTATCGCATTTGTAGTTATCATATTTACAAAAATTGAAGAACCCGAACAGGCACCTGTTGACACCAGTTTGATCAAGGGCGCTTTGAGCCATCGCCATTTTGCACTGGGAGCACTCGCTATCTTCCTTTACATGAGCGTTGAAGTAGGTACTCCTACTTATATTCTTCAATACCTTACAGCAAAAGGTATCCCGGCCAGCACCGTGGGTCTTATCGTAGCTGTTTACTGGCTTATGATGCTTATCGGACGTTTCGTAGGAGCTAGTATCGGAGGTAAGGTTTCCAGCCGCACAATGATCACTATCGTATCGGTTGCCACTCTTCTGTTGGTTAGCTTCGGTATGTTCTCACCCGAAACAAATACAGTTGAAGTTCCTGGTGTAGACTGGGCTTCATTAAGTGTGATCTGGCAGGAAGTTCCCGTTGGTATTCTGGCATTCCTTCTCGTAGGTCTTTGCACCAGCGTAATGTGGGGTGGAATATTCAACATGGCTGTAGAAGGATTAGGAAAATATACAGCTATTGCCAGCGGTATCTTTATGACGATGGTATTCGGTTGCGCTGTAATGGTTGCTGTTCAGGGTTGGGTTGCCGATATGACTGATTATATGACCAGCTACTGGGTTGTACTCTTCAGTGCTGCTTACATTTTATTCTATGCGGCTATCGGTTCTAAACCATCGAAAAAATCAGAATAAAATAAACAATATGCCAATTTATGAAATTATCCGGTTTTACCTTATAACCGGATAATTTCTTCATTTATAACCTTTAAAAGAAATAATATCATGCAGAAAAAAATTAGAAATAAATTTCAGGAGTTATTTAATACAGAAGGTAGTGTATATGCTTCTCCGGGCCGTATCAACCTGATCGGTGAACACACAGACTATAATGGTGGTTTCGTATTTCCGGGTGCTATCGATAAAGGCATGATCGCTGAGATCAAACCGAACGGCACAGGTAAAGTTCGCGCATTCTCTATCGACCTGAACGATTATGCAGAATTCGGACTGAACGAAGAAGATGCACCAAAAGCAAGCTGGGCAAGATATATCTTCGGTGTATGCCGCGAGATCATCAAACGTGGCGGTCAGATCCAGGGATTCGATACCGTATTTGCAGGCGATGTTCCTCTGGGTGCCGGTATGTCTTCATCTGCCGCTCTGGAAAGTACCTATGCTTTTGCTTTGAATGATCTTTTCTCTCTGGGTATCGACAAATTCGAATTAGCTAAGATCGGTCAGTCTACAGAACACAACTATTGTGGCGTTAACTGTGGTATCATGGACCAGTTCGCTTCTGTATTCGGTAAAGAAGGAAGCCTGATCCGTCTGGATTGCCGTTCTTTGGAATATAAATATTTCCCGTTCAATCCGGTTGGCTATAAGTTGGTATTGCTGGATTCCGTGGTTAAACACGAACTGGCTTCTTCTGCATACAACAAACGTCGCCAGTCTTGCGAAAATGCAGCAGCTGCTATCCGTCGTAATCACCCGGAAGTAGAATTCCTGCGTGACGCTACAATGGACATGCTGAACGAAGTGAAAGGCGATATCAGCGCAGAAGATTATATGCGTGCCGAATACGTAATCGAAGAAGTACAGCGCGTACTCGACGTTTGCGAAGCTCTGGAAAAAGGCGACTACGAAACTGTAGGTCAGAAAATGTACGAAACTCATCACGGTATGAGCAAATTGTACGAAGTGAGCTGCGAAGAACTGGACTTCCTGAACGATGTAGCCAAGAAATGTGGCGTAACAGGTTCACGTGTGATGGGCGGTGGCTTCGGCGGCTGTACGATCAACCTTGTAAAAGACGAGTTGCATGATGATTTCATCAAAGAAGCATTCGAGTCTTATACAAAGAAATTCGGTCACGAACCTAAAGTTTACGAAGTAGTAATCAGCGACGGCGCACGCAAACTCGCATAATAAATTAATTCAATATCCATAAAATATCATGACAGCCGCATTTTATCAGAACGAAGTCAAATTTTTTGTTGCAGTAGATTGTATTATTCTGGGATTCAACAGTGGTGAACTCAACGTATTACTTTACAAACGGAATTTTGAACCACTAAAAGGACAGTGGTCTCTGATGGGCGGCTTTATCAAATCGGGCGAAAGTGTAAACGAAGCGGCTTCCCGCGTTCTTACCGAATGTTCCGGTATCGATCGTCTTTTTATGGAGCAGGTAGGTGCTTACGGAGATGTTACCCGCGATCTTGGAGAACGGGTTATCTCCGTAGCATACTATTCATTAGTCAATATGAACGATTTCAATCCGGAGTTGCTGAAAGAACATAATGCCGAATGGGTTAAAATCAGCGATATTCCCGAACTGATCTTCGACCACAACCAAATGATAAACGACACCCTGTCGCTCCTGAAGAAAAAAGCAGCGACACGCCCTGTCGGATTCAACCTTCTTCCGGAAAAATTTACCCTACCCCAGCTTCAAAGCCTATATGAAGCGATCTATCAGACCCCGTTAGACAAACGTAATTTCCGTAAGAAGTTAAACTCAATGGACATTCTCGAAAAACTGGACGAGAAGGATAAAAAGAGTTCTAAAAGAGGCGCTTTCTATTATATGTTCAATAAAGAGAAATACGACCGTTTACTGGATCAAGGATTCTATTTCTCCCTGTAACATACCATCCGAATCGCGAAAATCGCCTTGCATATCCGGCTCTCTATGAGAAATATCGCTAATTAGGAAACTTTACAGAAAATGAATTGTTTGTATGATATAGCGGTCTATAAGAAGAGATTCCCTATCTTTGTGCAAAAATTAAAATAATTCATCAAAATGAACGATATCAAAGTAATGAACAGAGCAGCGGATAATATCCGCGTCCTGGCAGCGTCAATGGTAGAAAAGGCTAAATCCGGTCATCCGGGCGGTGCAATGGGTGGTGCTGATTTTATCAATGTACTATTTTCAGAGTATTTAGTCTATGATCCCAAGAACCCGGAATGGGAAGGCAGGGACCGCTACTTCCAGGACCCGGGACACATGTCTCCGATGCTTTATTCAGCCCTCGCCCTTACCGGCAAATTCACGATGGAAGAACTGTCACAGTTCCGCCAGTGGGGAAGTCCTACTCCGGGCCATCCTGAAGTAAACGTCAAGCGAGGAATCGAAAATACCTCAGGTCCGCTGGGACAAGGCCATACTTACGCAGTAGGTGCTGCGATCGCTGCCAAGTTCCTGAAAGCCCGCCTGGGAGATGTTATGAACCAGACTATTTACGCATATATATCCGATGGTGGTATCCAGGAAGAAATCTCACAAGGTGCCGGACGCGTTGCCGGAACACTGGGACTGGACAACCTGATCATGTTCTACGACTCCAACAACATCCAGCTTTCTACAACCGTAGAAGAAGTAACGACTGAAAATGTTGCTATGAAATACGAGGCATGGGGTTGGAAAGTGATCAGCATCAATGGAAACGATGTAAATGAAATACGTAAGGCTTTGGATGAAGCGAAGGCTGAAACTCAACGCCCTACCCTGATCATCGGTGATACCATTATGGGTAAAGGTGCCCGCGGAGCCGACGACAGCAGCTACGAAAACAAAGTCTCCACACACGGTCAACCCCTGTCTGCTGCAGGTGCATCGATCGAAGAGACAATCAAGAACCTGGGAGGCGATCCTAAGAATCCGTTTACTGTATTCACTGACGTTGCCGAACTGTATGCAAAGCGTGCAAAAGAACTGGAAGCTATCGTAGCCGAACGTTATGCTGCTAAAGAAGCATGGGCGAAAGCCAATCCGGAACTGGCAGAGAAAATGCAATTCTGGTTCTCCGGCAAAGCTCCTAAACTGGACTGGGAAGCTATCGAACAGAAAGCAAACCAGGCAACACGTGCCGCATCCGCTACCGTATTAGGCGTATTGGCAACCCAGGTTGAAAATATGGTTGTTTCATCTGCCGACCTTTCCAACTCGGACAAGACAGACGGTTTCCTGAAGAAAACACATTCATTTATAAAAGGTGATTTCAGCGGAGCTTTCTTCCAGGCTGGCGTTTCCGAATTGACCATGGCATGTGTATGTATCGGTATGTCACTGCACGGTGGTGTGATCGTGGCTTGCGGTACCTTCTTCGTATTCTCCGATTATATGAAGCCAGCCATCCGTATGGCAGCATTGATGGAGCAGCCGGTTAAGTTCATCTGGTCGCACGACGCTTTCCGTGTCGGTGAAGACGGACCTACTCACGAACCGGTTGAACAGGAAGCACAGATCCGCCTGATGGAAAAACTGAAGAACCATAAGGGACACAACTCTATGCTGGTTCTCCGTCCGGCCGATGTTATTGAAACGACAATTGCATGGAAGATGGCAATGGAAAATACCGCCACTCCTACCGCTTTGATCCTTTCCCGTCAGAACATTAATGACCTGCCCGCAAAAGGAAACCGTTACGACGAAGCTCTGCAGGCAGAAAAGGGTGCTTATATTGTAGAAAGCGATGAAAACCCGGACGTTATCATGGTCGCTTCCGGCTCGGAAGTAGCCACATTGGTTGAAGGAGCTGCACTGCTTCGCGCCGATGGCGTAAAGGTTCGTATCGTATCCGTTCCGTCTGAAGGACTGTTCCGCAGCCAGAGCAAGGAGTATCAGGAATCTGTTATTCCGACAGGAAGTAAGATTTTCGGTCTGACAGCCGGTCTGCCGGTCAACCTGGAAGGATTGGTCGGAGCCAACGGCAAGGTATGGGGACTCGAATCATTCGGATTCTCCGCTCCTTACAAGGTTCTGGACGAAAAACTGGGCTTCACCGGACAGAATGTATACAATCAGGTAAAAGAATTATTAGCATAAGAAACTATTAGTAAAAAGGGGTGTAACAGCCCCTTTTTGTCTACCTCTAACAGATAAAGATGAAAACACTAGGTTTATGTTGTGACCACGCAGGTTACGAACTAAAAGAGTATGTGAAACAAATACTGGACTCCAAAGGACTATCCTATAAGGATTTCGGAACCTGTTCAACAGAAAGTTGCGATTATCCCGATTTCGCTCATCCGTTGGCTTACGCTGTAGAAGCCGGGGAAGTATATCCCGGAATAGCGATCTGCGGATCAGGAAACGGTATTGCGATGACTTTAAACAAACACCAGGGAATACGGGCCGCTTTATGTTGGCAGGAAGAGATTGCACGACTGGCTCGTGAGCACAATGATGCCAATATACTTGTCATGCCCGGTCGGTTTATCAGTCAGGAGGAAGCTACCCACGCTGTCGAAGCCTTTCTGAACACTCCTTTCGAAGGCGGTCGGCATATACGAAGAATAAACAAAATCCCGTTGTAAAAACAACGGGATTATTATATTAGTGTCAACCCCTGTGACACTATAGAGTTAACAGTTGTAGGATTATAGGGCTGATACCTATAGGTATATAGTGCCAACAGCTCCATAGACCTTTGTGCCTAGGAAAACATATTATCTTTGAATTTTTCCTTTTTACGTTTCGTCAGGAAATTACGGGCCGACATCGGAAAGAGTTCCAGCAACAAGACTTCTTTCTCATTTTCGGCTACCAGGATACCGACTTCATCTATCATCGGGTTTTCCTGCATCTCATAATCCGAAGCATCATAACATTGTTCTTCCCGTTTGCCGGTTATTTTCAAACGAAATTCCGGATCTATCGGTAAAGGTGTTTTTCCAAACTCTCCCCGGATCAGGGAGATAAAAGGATATACAGGTTTACTGTAGAGAGGGTGACCATTCAGCTCATCCAATGCACAGGCTACAGCCTGCGAAGCGATCACCTGGCTTACCGGGGTAACCAAAGGAGGTAAACCGGCATCCATACGTACCTGAGGAATCAGCGACATCGCTTTCTCCAACAATTCGGGATGTCCCTGTTGCTTCAACAAAGCTACAATCTGATTATACATATTTACCGGGATCTGCGACTTCTGAACCAATTCATTCGGTTCGGGGAAGTTGAAATATTCCTCTATAGCGCGACAGAAAATGATCAGGTCGTCTTCCTTGTCATGGCGGGCAGCTTCGATAGCATCATTGAAGAAACGGTCTATTTCGGTAGGTAATTTATCGGTCAGAGGGTTAAAGGGATTAGGAAGTTCTTTGGCGGAATCGTAAGCCCGCAGCTCTTTGCGTATCTTGAAAAGTTCGGCATTGATACGGGCGACAGCTTCCATATCGATCTCCAACTCTATTCCCATCTTCTTGCAGAAGACATAGATCAATTCGATAGCGGGTGCAGAGCAACCTCCGGCAAAATACCAGATATTCGTATCGACGATATCCACACCGTTGACAATAGCAGCCAGCATAGAGGGTAGGCCGTATCCGGCAATACAACGGGTATGGAAGTCAACGGGAGCCTTCAGGTTCTTCTTGAAAAGACGTATCAGCTCGGCTGTCTTTCCCGGAGTGATCAGGCCGTTGGCATCTTCCAGAGTAATAATGTCGGCACTATAATTTTCCATTTGCCGGGCTTTTTCCAGGAAATAGTCATTCTTAAAGATCGGCTTATGCAACGGGCGGCCATGCAGGGCGGCTTCTATCCGTTCCAAAGCGGAATGGTGTGGATCGATGGCATAGCAAACGGCACAATCGGCCATTCCTCCATAACGATCGGTATATTTGATGGCCGGCTTCATATTGTCGACATCGTTCATAGCATCGAAGATACGCATAATATTAATACCCGACTCGACAGCGTTACGGCAAAGACCTTTGACGACATTGTCCGGATAAGGATTGTAACCGAACAGGTCACGCCCACGGCATAAGGCGGCGAGCTTGGTTGTCGTACCTACGGCTGCTTTTATCTTTTCCAGTCTCTCCCAGGGATCTTCATTCAGATATCGCATGGCAGCATCGGGAACTGCCCCACCCCACACTTCCATTGCGTAGAAACCAACCTCTTTATAGAAAGATAATACACGGTCGATTTGTTGTTGTGACATGCGTGTTGCAAATGCTGACTGCTGCCCGTCACGGAGGGTGAGGTCGCGGATTAATAATTTATGTACCATATTTTGTTTAATTTTACTTTTCTCTTGATAGAGTTTATTTTTACTTTTCTCTTGATAGAAAAGTAAACAAAAGATCAAGGCTGCACCTGCCTCGCTACTCCGCATCCTACGTTCGCTGTCGCCTCCGAAACTCGCTACGCTCAAACAGCGGATGCTCCGGGCGCTCACTACGGCTGCTTCGCTTAACGCTCACCAGCTGAGGCCTTTCATAGGAAGCTCTGCTTCCTCTTGGGATAGCCGATACTGACAGCTCTTTAGGCTATGTCAGCACGGGATGACAGGTTTGTCATCAATCCGAAGTCCCAGGCTTGTCATCCCGGACTTGATCCGGGATCGCCAAAGAGGCAGGTGGTATCGGCCATCCCAAAAGAACGCTTTGCGTTCTCTGAAAGGCCTCAGCGGATGAGCGTCCGTGGAGGGAGAAGACGGAGCAGCGAAGCCGGTGCAGCCTTGATCTTTTGTCTACTTTTGGATCAAGCCAAAAGTAGTTAATGTTGATTCCACCAAAGCGGGGTTGTCGTCAGATCCGGTCCCCCCAGCAATTCCAGTGCCTTCTGATACCCTTCCAGGTTATTTGTCTGGATATTGGCAGGATAACGGTAGCGTTTAGGGTAGAAATCCCAGCGGCATTCTTTGGCTGTTGCCATGGTCAGAGGAACCTGGTTCAATGGGTTGTAGTCTTTTTCTACAGCCTGATTCTCAAAGAACGGAAGACCGAGACGGCGATGATCGCTCCAGGCTTCTTCCGGTAACCAGGGTACCTGTGCAATGTATTTCTGAGTGATAATCTTCGTCAGTGCATCGTTGTTGTAAGAGCCACCGCGATAGATGGAATTCTTCGGATAATTATATGTCATTGTCTTGTTTTCCTTTGTATAAGGATCGACATAATTGACTGTGTACGGTTGCGCTTCTGTCGTATGGTCGAAGCTGACAGAGGTACCTACACGATTATAATCCGTCGATGTCAGATATTGTGCAACCTGGTTTTGCAAGCCATGATATTCGAAACTGGCAGTGATGCCACTCTCATAATTCGACTTGGCGGTACCCGGAACCGTCCAACCTTTCAGGGCTGCTTCCGCCAACAGGAAATAACTTTCCCACGGACCGAAGAAGACACGTTTCTGAGTATTCATACGATACTGTTTCGACATGGAAGGATAGTTATAATTCTTTCCAGTCAATGCACTGACCAGACCGGATAGATTATTCCATTCTCCGGCTACCCAAGTACCCCAGGTATAACGAGGATCGACCGTCAGCATCGGTTTAGTATTATCGTTCGGGTCCATCAATTCGACCGGCTGTACTTCGCTGGCCGCACCGATATAATCGGAATAAACCACCCCGTCATTCCAGCCTACCACGCTGAACAGTTTAGGTCCACGCGGATCGACATACTGAGGGATCGCATCAAAATAGAACCCGGCACACGGATCGTTCGTCTTCAGCGGAAAATGTTTGTCCAGATATAACCCCATATAGGTATGAGGATCTTTCAGATGACTCTTCAGTGAGTCGGGAACAGGAAATTCGATACCGCCTAACCCTTCTGCCAGATTCTTGAAAGTGACAGACATCGCCTGTGCATTCCAGGTACGCGACATGACACTTGTCAAATCGTTCCAACCATCTTTTTCCTGTACGCCAGCCAGGTCGTTCAGGGAGGAGATAAAAGTCTTGCCCGCTGCATCTTCGAACTCAGTCTTTGCCAGTTCCGGAGAGACAGTCGAAATACGCATGGCGTAACGCATACGCAAAGAGTTTGCATATTTCTTCCATTCATTGATATTTCCGGCATAGAAAGCATCTTCACCAGCCATCGGTTCCATATTAATGGAAGGATCGAGGGCAGCTTCCGCTTCTTTCAGCTCTTTCAGGATAAAGCCGTAAATAGTTTCCACACTATCATATTCGGCAGGCACACCCGTGAAAGCCGACAAAGCCGGAATCGGCCCGAAACCATCCGATACTTCCGCATTCAGGTAAGCACGCCAGATACGTGCCATCTGTATCACATTCTTATAATAAGGATATTGTTCAGCTTCACCTTCGGCAACCTTCTTTTCACCCAGTTCGATCGCCTTGGTGGCTTTATTCAACCAACCGACAGCGTATGAGTTACTCAGATATAGGGTAATATAGTCGTTATTGTCCGTTCCGATCGTAAAACCGCTACCCCGGTTGAAGCGGGAAGCACGGTTCCACTCGGCAATGAAGATACGTTCGGCAATCTCCGGGTTCATCTGTGCTCCGACAATAGAGCCGTTCAGGAACCATTCAGGCTTCACTTTGTCCTCACCTACCTGGTTAGGGTCTTCGTTTATTTCCTGAAAATCATTACAGGATGTAAACAAAGCGGCTATCGAGAACATGCCTGCCAGTAATATATTCTTGGTGTTCATCTTGTTTTATTTCTTTATTGTTCTTATTAAACCATCTTTAAAATCCTACCGTTACGTTGAACGTAAATGAGCGGCTGGTCGGTGCAGCCCCGTTTTCAAATCCGGTGGCATTCGTATTGGTTGCCGATACGGATTCGGGGTCGATACCCGGCAGGTTATAATGGATCATCCATACATTGTTACAAGTGGCCGACAGACGCAGGCGCTGGAACGGTGTCTTTTGTAACATGGCCCGGTTAAAGTCATAGCCAAGCGTGATGTTACGCAGACGGATATTGGTAGCATCATAAGTAAACATTTCAGGCAAACCGTAGTTTCCGGTCGAACCGATACGTTCCCAATAGTTCTGATGAGTTACAGGGACTTTATTTTCCGCATAACCGTTAGAGGTCTGTACCACAGAATTAGGGACCACGAAGTCCTGACGATTACCGTTGACTACTGTTCCGGCAGCATTACCACGGACATACAGGTTGGAAGCCGTAGCCGAATACAGATCGCCACCGATACGGAAGTCTACCAGGAAGCTAAGATTGAAACCTTTATACGCAAAGCTGTTTGTCCATCCCAGCATCCAGTCGGGACTTTGATTACCGACCTTCGATTTACCGGTCGTGATCAGCGGCAGACCGTCTTCACCTACAATGATCTTGCCATAGTTAGGATCGTTCTTATCTTCTACACGCTGGAATGTTTGTCCGTAGATATCACCGTAATAACTACCTTGTACGGCTACGATCTGGATAGCATCCAATGTTTTTATATCATAGAGAGTAACACCCGGATACAGGTCGATGATCTTGTTCCGGTTCAGAGAGAATTGTGCCGTCGAATTCCAGCTCAATCCTTTCGGGTTATCGAGGATCGCACCGTTCAATGAGATTTCGATACCTTCGTTCTGGATATTACCGGCATTTACTTTCCGTGAACTATAACCGGAGAACGGGTCCATCGGGAGGTTCAGCAACTGACGGGTGGCGTTTGTCTTATACCAGGCAGCATCCAATCCCAAACGGTTATTGAAGAAGCGGACATCGAAACCGGCTTCCCACGATTTGATCAACTCACTGCGTACCGTAGAATCAAAGAGCACATTGCCCGGAGCAGACGTCGTATTCCCATTCTCATCTTTTCCTACCGTAAAGTTATTGTATAACTGATACGGATCGAGGTCGTTACCTACTTCTGCATAAGAAGCTCTCACCTTGGCAAAGGTAAACCATTCAGGCATCTGCCCGCCCAACTTCGGAACCATATCGGAGATAACGCCCGACAAGCTGACTGACGGATAGAAATAAGAACGATTGGCTTTCGACATAGTAGACGACCAGTCGTTACGTGCCGTCACATCCAGGAACAGATAACCGTCCCAGTTCAATTGCAACGATCCATACAGTGAATTCATCTTGCGGCGGATCAGTTCGGAGGTGACTGTCGGTTTATTGATACCATTGTTCAGGGAGAAGAGGTTCGGGACAAGCAGTTCGCCTGCCGAAGCATTCATCTTCGTTCGTTTCTGCATCATCAGGTTACCACCAAAAGAAACAAATCCACCCAGACGGTCGATCAGGTTATCCTTACGGGCCGTAGCCAGGAAACTATAGTTATTTTCGTAGAATGTTTCAGAACCTTCGTTGTACAGACCACTTGGCGTTGTATTTCCACCGGCATATACTTTTTCATTTTTAGTAGTCGTATAATAGTCGGTACCACCCCGGAGTTCGATATCGAACCAGTTCGTTGGAGCGTATTTCAATGCGATATTACCCAGCAAACGGTTACGGGTATCGTTGTTTTGCCGGTATTTGGTTACCCAGTACGGGTTTTCCTGCGGATTCTTCGAGGCATCCCACCAGATCATGTTTCCCTGTTCATCCACATCCTGTTTGAACTCAGCTACATTCAGTGAACGGGGCAAATTATAGATCGTATTGAATGCATTGGAAGGATTGACACCCTGGATCGGGCGGTTGTGGGCATTCATATTGATGTAGTTCACTTTGGCATCGATCTTCCACTTTTCGGCTTCATCGAGGAAAGTGGTTGCACGCAAAGTAATATTCGTCTTGTTCAGTTTTGATTCGGGAGTGATACCGGCATCATCCGAACGGTTGATAGAAGAAAATACCGATGTCCCTTTTATATTCTGCTGGAAGCTGACACCTTCATTGAAGGAAGTCCCGGTATTGAAAAAGGCATCTATATTATCATAAGTCTTTAAAGGTACCTGACGTCCGAGCCAGTCGGAGACCATCTGTCCTTCCGCTTTCGGTCCCCAGCTCAAACGCGACTGGTTATCGTAAGCACCGACCGAACCTTGTCCGAAGCTGTTCTGCAGATCCGGTTTAAGGAAAATCGACTCAGTCGTGATACCGGCATTGACCGTGATACCCAGACCTTCGTTTTTCTTTCCCGACTTAGTGGTGATCAGGATCACACCGTTACCGGCACGCGACCCGTACAAAGCGGCAGCAGAAGCACCTTTCAGTACCGTCATCGATTCGATATCTTCGGGGTTGATATCGGAAAGACCGTTACCCATATCGGCACCGGAGTTACCCCATACATCATCGACGCCGCCTGTGAAGTTATCCATCGGCGTACCGTCGACTACGATCAGCGGCTGGTTACTACCGGTCAGGGAGTTGTTACCACGCAGAACGATTTTAGAAGAACCTCCTACCCCATTACTGGAGCGCACGATCTGCAGACCGGAGACTTTTCCTGATAATGAATTGGCAAGATTCGGTTCGCGTGACGACAGCAATTCGTCACCTTTCAGTTCCTGCATCGCGTAACCCAGTGCTTTCTTGTCACGTTTCATACCTAAAGCGGTCACAACGACTTCATCCAGCTTCTGGGCATCTTCTGCCAGTTTAACATTCAATGTAGCTTGTCCGGTGTAAGGAATATCTTGTGTGGCAAAACCAATAAAAGAGATTTGGATAATGTCTCCCTTCTTTACGCCTTCCAGAGTGAAATGACCATCCATATCGGTCATAGTACCTGTGGTAGTACCTTTTATTACAACAGAAGCCCCTGCGACGGGTCCGAACTCATCTTCTACTGTTCCCGTTACTTTCGTATCCTGTTGGGAAATGTCAATAGCAGGATTCCCGGTATTCGGATTGGCAAAGGCGTTTCCGTTGAAACCCAACGCGCCCGCCAGGAGAATCATGCTGACAGATTTGAATCTTTTCAACATACTGATGTTTTTTGTTTAATTTATTAGATTAAATGTGTTTGGCGTCAACCAACGTCATTTGGTAATATAAACAGAAAGAAACAAGCGTTGTTGCAAGATTAACATTGGGGAACAGCGGGATTTGTTCCCTCTAAAAGCCTTCCCGACGAAAGGCACAAGCTATAAATCAAAAGGAGGATGAGAACTCTTTTTGATCGGTTATTCAATCAGAGCATAACTTTTTTTTATTTTTAATCACAAATACTTGTAATGGATTTGTGAAAATAAAGAAGCCTGGTTTTAATACCGCAATACCAGTGAACAATATCCTCCAGATTAAAAAGTCATAACCATCACAAACTGTGAAACATTTCTAATTTATTCATGTATAACATAAAACTTTATTTTCTTAGTAAGAACCTTTTATCTATAGGGCAAATAAGCATTATTTATCTCTCTATATTTATTATATTTGCAAACAAAAAACAGTACAAAAGTAAATGAAAAAGTCTATTAAATTTTTATCCTATTTCGTATTGATAACATTTGCAGGTTTGTCAGCTTGTAATGATGATAATGAGAAAGTAAAAGATGCTTATACTGAAGAGCAATTAGAATGGATTGCACTTAATGCAGATTATTTCCAGCATAAAAAAGACTCGGTTAACACTAATGGAGAATTAGTGTATCAGCGATTAGTTATTTATCAAGATACACTTTTATATCGTTTGACCAGTGAAATAGGTGCAGTCGATTCTTTTCCTGAAGCCAATTCTACTGTAGAAGCAAATATAAGAGGATGGTTACCTGTTAATAATCATGTATTCACTGGTAAAAACGATGAAGGTGTCGACCTGAAGATTCGGATGGATGATGAGGATGTTATATCAGGATTACGTGCAGTAATAAGAAAAGCACGTAAAGGAGAAACTATAGAAGCCGTTATTCCCTATCAATTAGGATATGGAGCACAGGACAACCCATATTTTTCAATTCCTCCTTGTTCTGTATTGATGTTTAATATACGAATCGATGATTTTAACAAATAGCTATTATTAAAAGTTTCTCATTAATAAAAACAAACGTCGTTTTGAGAGTTATCCTCTCTAAAACGACGTTTTTATTTTAGTACAATAGTTTATTTATACCATATATTATTATCAAGGAACATTACTAATCTACTAAAATAAGGTTCAACAATAATTATATTCTAAAGAAGATATTGAGCAACGTATATTATCAGTATAAAACAAAAAAACCGAGGTTATATTACTCTTTATATATCATATATATTTAAGAGTTATAACCTCAGTCTTTTTATTTAAATATCTAAATCGCTATTATATCAATTCAGAGATACAGTATGATTCGGATTCTGAGCAGCGACAGTTCTGCCTGACCACCAAACTGGAGTTGTATGATTATTCTTAGCCTTTACCTTTTCAAAGTTTTCGGTATTCTTTGTTGCTTCGCTAGTAGGATAATAGAATCTTTCACACCAAATAACATTTACCATCGGCTTTAAAGGTAATTCACCATTGCAGTCTTTAATCAGACGATGAGCTTCATTAAAGATTTCATACGGATATAAGATATTGAAATGAAGCATCTTCTGATGGAAAATGTATTCAAGTTTACCTCTTGTATCCAATTTAGAAAACTCATTACCTGCATAAGACAGATAACCCGCTAAATTATCCTCATCCAGTCTCTTCATACGTGCCGATTCAGGAACGTGCTGCAATTTAATTGCTGAAGATTCTCCATATGGGTTATTATTCAATTCATAATAATAACGGGTTGAAGATTCTATTGCAGACTTCACTTTATCCACAGCATTGATAGAACCAAATTCACCAGGCCATCTAACAGCTGCTTCAGCTAATAACAAATTCACCTCAACATCTGTCAACACCTGAAACTTCATGTCAAAATTCATGAACGTTGCACGGTTATAACGAGTTACCAAACGGTTCGGATCCCAAGAACCAACAACGGCATCTTTACGGTTCTTAATAGAATCTTGCTGTTCTCTCGTATAATACTTATCCAAATACTCTCTATCATCCTGGGTTACCGGCCAACCAATATATTTACCATCACGGTTGGGCTGGAACAATACATACAAACGAGGGTCTACTTCATTTGTCGCTTCATCATGATAATTCAACAAATCCTGAACTAGAAAACGAGGAGCAACCAACGTATTACCCATTTCCTCAAAACCACGATAATACAGCAGTTCATAAATATTAGTCTGGTTCTTATCTCTTTCCTCAAAAGTAATACTTGTATCTGTAAGCAATTTATTTTCCTGCAGAAGTTCTTTTATAGTAGCTTTTGCTACATCAGGCTTAACATGGCACAAGCGCATAGCCATACGCAAACGCAAAGAATTTGCAAAACGGATCCACAGATCGATATCTCCTCCGCAAAGAATATCTGCTTTACTAAACTTAGAAGCCTGCGCACTCGTTAATTCAAGAGTTGACAACTTTTCAGCCGTCGTTTTCAGAACATCCATGATGGCAGTATAAATTTCTTCCTGAGTTTCGTATTTAGGATAGAATTTTTCCTGGAAAGCACCACCTACTTCTGAGTAAGGAATATCATCATACAAATCCACAGAACGCTGGAATGCATATGATTTTACCACATCACTACACAGAAAATAAACCTCGTAAGTAGCTTGTTCTTCCGGAGACATATCATTATACAACAATTTCATTGCATTGATATCTTTCGTATACTGAACGCTTGTTTTTTCAAAAATGTTCCAGTTGAAAGGCTGTCCGCTCCAATCTGACCAAGTTTCTATTGACTCATTTATCTTATCAGAAAAAGTATAAGACGGATTAACACCGATACCTAGCAATAATGTAAAATTATTAATATAATGATAAGTCGGACCATACTCCATCTTAAACAAATGAGTTTGTTGCAATGCGGAGGTAAAGAATAAATCCAAGTGTCCATCGGTCACTTTATCCGGATTATAGAATTCATCCTCCAACTGATCGCAAGAAGCCATTGCAACCATAGCTCCCACACCTAGGGCAGCTACGTATTTGATTATATTATTTTTCATCTTTGATCTGTTTTTATTGTAATTACCACTATTAGAATGAAACATTCAAACCAACACCAAAACTTCTGAGACCTGGTAAAATACTCATTTCTGTCTGAGAATTAGTTCCCAATGTTGATTCCGGAGTTACATTCGGAATATCTTTGTAGAAATAACACAAGTTATTACCGAATACATTTACTCTAGCATTTTGAATCTTGAACTTAGAAAGGAAGTTCTTCGGAATCTGATAACTCAACGAAACTTGTCTCAAACTAATATAATCGCTCTTGTAAATCTGATCTTCCGAGATTTCATTTCCACTTTTCCAGAATGTCTCCTGATAATAATTTTCAGCAGAAACAAGTTTGTCATTAGGAGTTCCGTCAGCCTTTACCCCCGGAACGATTACACCATCATGCATAATAAACGGATAATGCGAATCAGATGGAACAGCAGCAGAATGACTATCCAGCAAAATACGGTCTCCATTTGTATTCATATAATAAGGAAGACCACCATGTGCTTCATCACGATATTTCAATGATTCAACAACTGAACCTGTACCTAACAAATACATGTTACTTTGAGAGATCATTGTAGCACCGAATTGGAAATCGACAACCGCATTCAATGTAAAGTTCTTATAAGTAAGACCGGTTGTAAGACCACCGATAATATCAGGAGTTATTTTTCCGACCTTCTTCCATTTTGTATTATCTGTCTGCCAATAACCACCGTCAGAAACAATACGTTCACCCTTGTCATTCGTTTTATACGGATTGATCCAAATTTCACCGTATTGTCCTTTTTCCGGAGCAATAATTTTCACATTTTTACCTTTCTGTCCCCACAATTCTTGTTCAGTTACGCCTTTTGCCAGTTTAACAATCTTAGTTGAGTAGTTTGACAAATTAAGACCTAATTCCCATGTGAAGTCCTTAGTAATAATCGGTTTAGTATTAATAGAAAATTCTAAACCATTCTGTGCAATATCACCTGCATTCAAACGTACAGTCTTAACACCTGATGATTCCGGAACCGGCAAAGTTACAATCTGGTTATAAGTATTATTATGGAAGAATGCAAAGTCTACATTGATACGATTCTGAGGGAAGAATGCAGTTTCAAAACCAAATTCATATTCTCTCTTACGTTCCGGCTTCAAGTTAGGAACCGGGAATCCGCCTGTTGATGTAGCAAAGTCTGCCGGTGGCAAATAATCTCCCATCGTCAGGATAGGATTTCCACCATAACTACCCAAAGAGAAGTCTACATTACCATAATAACGAGGACCCGGACGACCTACGTCAGCCCAAGAAGCACGCACTTTACCGAAAGAGAAGACACTAGGCAACTCAAATGTTTCAGAAAAGATCCAGGAAAGACTGGCACCCGGATAAAAATAATGATTGTTTTCCGGAGGCAGGATAGATGACCAGTCATTACGAGCCTGAACTTCCAAATATACAGCATTGTCATAAGCCAACTGAGCAGAAGCATACACACTCAGCAATAAATCTTTACCTCTTTCGCGAGAAGACTTAGCACCATTCGCGTTAGTTGTATTACTGAAAGAGAACCAGTTTTCAATTGCAAATTCTTCTTTAATATAAGTGTCCTGTGAATCCATAGAATTACGTTTCACAGCACCACCGATCATACCACTAAGATTCCATTTTTCATCAAATGACTGATTATACTGCAACGCTGTTTGAGCATAATAAGTAGCATAACGGATACTTTTTAAACCGTAATATCCCTGCAATGCCTTTTCTGCTAACGGACGATTTACCTTATTAGATACCTCATGTTCCGTAATAGTATAATCCATACCACCTAATGTATTCCAAGACAAATAGTCATTAAACTTCACATCCATTGATAATGATTGAATCAAATGGTTACGAACATATTGGTTGTTGTTTTGCAATTGTGACCAATAATATTCAGAAACATAAGATGACGCGGGGTAGCGAGAACTTACAGCATCCTGTGAGAAATAGTTATAACCTTCCGGAGTTACCATTTTATCACGAATCAAATTTGGATCCATTTCACGAGGTAAGCCGTAAGTAGTCAATTTCTCAATCTGATAGGGAGCATTATGATCTTTAGTATAAGTATAGTTTGTATTTACTTTGAGCTTAACATAATCATTCGCTTTCAAATCACCAGCAAAAGCAAAAGAATGACTTGCATTATCAGCCCCAACAGAAACATGATTAAAATCACGATAGTTATATGATACACGGAAACTTCCCAAATCACCTGAATTACTCAATGCAAAATTGACATTTGATTGAGAACCGGTTCTAAACATTTCTGTTGCATTGTTTTTCTGTGCTGTGTAAGGGCGATATTGATCATCCCACCATAACAGGCTACGACCGTCCATTCTCGGACCAAAGTTGAAATTAGCACTTTCCCACAATGATTCAACCATTTCGCCAGTAGCCGGATCTTTCATCATATAATAACCATCTTTCGATAAGTTTTCATATTTTGAATAACCAGCACTATGGCCAGAACCATATTCATTCTGATACTTCGGAGTGTAAGCGGCTTTATTCCAACTATAGTTCACGCCGAAATCAATACCTAACCCCTTTTGTTTACCACTTTTTGTAGTAATCAACATTACACCATTAGCACCTTCAGAACCATAAAGTACTGCAGCTTTTGCTCCCTTCAGAATTTCAATTGATTCGATATCTTCAGGGTTAATATCGTTGATACCAGTACCGTGGTCACCACCAGAAACACTGTTCATTGTTTGTCCTGTATTAGCATCCTGAATAGGAATACCATCAACAACAATCAACGGACGAGTATTTGAACTTTCTGTTAAAGATACGGCATTACGAACCTTAATGTTCATACCTCCGGTAGGACCAGCTGCAGTAGTTTGCAGTTGCAGACCGGATGTTTTACCATACAAAGCCGACATGGCATTCATAGGTGTACCGGCTTGTGTAATTTCTTCAGATTTCACACTACTTACGGAATATCCCAGTGCTTTCTTTTCACGCTTCATACCCAAAGCCGTTACAACGACTTCGTCTAGTTTCTGAGCATCTTCAGCCAGTTTCACTTGTAAAGCAGGTTGACCAGTATATTTGATTTCCTGGGTTGCGTAACCTATAAAAGAAATCTGAATAATGTCACCGCTCTTCACTCCTTCCAATGTAAAGTTACCGTCCATATCGGTAATCGATCCATTAGTTGTACCTTTCACTACGACAGATGCTCCGGCAACAGGACCGAATTCATCTTCAACTACTCCCGTCACTTTCCCATTCTGTTGGGAAATACTGGTTTTTGGCATTGCTGCAACCGTATCCGCAGACACATATCCGGGGATACCTAGTGTTCCGGCTAACAGCAATAAGCCCACAGGCTTAAAGTTTTTCAACATAATTGATGGTTTTATTTGAACATAAAATAGACACTGCTTTGGCGAAACAATGGTCTGTTCTAAATCTCTTTGGATATAATTCGCAGTAATATTTTAGAAACTAGTGTGTATTTTAGTTGGCGTTACCTCAGTTCTAAAAGAACTCTGTACATTTTATATCCGCGACAAATATATGAAATAATTATTACCCAGTGTTATTTTTCGTCAAAAAATTATCACAAGATTTTGTTTTTAACACATTGGCTAACAATAATCCATCGTAATTAAGTTAACAGGACACTTGATTTACGGTTCATATGTTAATATAGATTTACAAAACTTCTCTGAAGAAATATGATTACATTTTCCTGTTAACATTTATAAGGTGTCTATATTTTACTCAAAAATCAGGAAAAGATAATTCTATTTGCAAAGTGAGATATATACATAAAATTCATATCATACTACAAAACAACATATTATGCAATAGTCAGATTTCTAAATAATTAGCTATAATTACTTAAGTTCTTTTAGTACTTATATCCATCTTTTTATTTTTAACCGAAATAACTATAGTCCTTTTAGAACTATGATGATCGCTAAACACAATTTTAGACAGATATTAAATTACAAGAGATATACAATAATACATCAAATTAAACATAGAAGTGCTTATTCGCCAAAATAACACTTCAGTAATCTAAAAACTATCAATTATGTTGAAAAACTTAAAGCCTGTCAGCTTAATTCTGATCGCTGGCGCACTCGGTTTCTCAGGGAGCGCATATGCAGATCTGATGCCAAGTAAGCAAAGTACCGGGATTACCCAACAGAATGGGAGAGTCACCGGAGTAGTAGAGGACAACTTCGGACCCGTTGCCGGAGCCTCTATAGTTGTGAAGGGAACCACAAATGGTACCATTACCGACGTGAACGGTAATTTTACACTGGAAAACGTGCAAAACGGAGCCACCATCCAGGTCTCGTTTATCGGCTACGCCACACAGGAAATCCGGTATACCGGACAGCCCTCTCTTCGTGTGTCGTTAAAGGAAGATTCACAAGCTCTGGATGAAGTGGTTGTTACCGCTTTGGGTATGAAACGCGAAACGAAAGCATTGGGATATGCCGTTACCGAATTAAAAGGTGAAGAATTGCTGAACAACGCAATCAATCCGGTTTCAGCTTTACAGGGTAAAGTGGCAGGGGTTGAAATTGCCGGTTCCGACGGTGGTATGTTCGGTGCGACCAAGATTCAGATCCGTGGTGCATCTACACTGGGTAAAAACAACCAGCCTATTTATGTAGTAGACGGCGTTATCCTGGATAACGCGATCCGCGACGGGGATGCAGACTGGACAGCTCATAACTACGACTACGGTAATGAGTTGAAGAACCTGAACCCGGACGACTTCGAGACAGTGTCTGTTCTGAAAGGTGCAGCCGCTACCGCCCTTTACGGTTCACGCGGTTTGAACGGTGCAGTCGTTATCACGACGAAATCGGGTAAAGGCAAACAGGGTATCGGGGTGAATGTTTCGCAGACGTTCGGTATCGACCATATGTTCAAACAACCGAAGTTGCAGAATAAATACGGACGCGGAAACTATACCGGTAATGTCGGCTATGGTGAAACCGATGCCAGTGGAAACTATTATCTGTATGACAACATCGGCCAGTTCCATCTGAATTCAGCCGGTAATCCGACTCTTACAGGCGGAACAGGTCGCCATTGGGGACCGGCATTCGACGGACGCGACATTGAAAACTATGACTATTCGACAATCGCCTACAGTCCGGTTGAGAATAACTTTAAGGATGCGTATAATTTAGGATTCAACAGCAATACGAACGTATCCGTCAGCGGTAGCAGCGAAAAGACCTCTTTCTATACTTCTCTGTCTTATAAGTATGCAAGCGGTACATTACCGAACAACAGCTTCGATCGTACATCGTTCCTGGCTAAGGCATCCCATAAGATTACCGACAAGATCGAAGTGGAAGCATCTATTGCTTTCGCCAATTCAAATCCGAAGAATGCGCAGCCGAATATCGGTGAGTTGTTCGTAGACGGTACCTGGGGACGTACATACGATACACAGTATTTCCGTAAACGTTATAAAGGAACTCACGGCGGTCTGGCAAGTGCCAGCTATGGCGACGAATACGGTAACAACCCGGGAAGAAGTACCTGGTGGGCGATTTATGAAAATGACTATTCACAGAAAGAAACTTCTGTACGTCCGACATTGGTATTGAATATGGAACTGACCGACTGGATGAAATTCCGTGCGGAAGGTAACTACAATTATTATTACAGACGTTACGAAGAGAAACAGCCCGGTTCCGACTATGCAAACAAGAAGAGCGGTTATTATGGAATGGGACTGTACACAAAGGAACAGACCAACCTGAATGCCGCGTTTACGTTCAACAAGAGTGTGGGTGATTTCACATTCGGCGGGTTCATCCGTGGTGAATATTTCAACAATATGCAACAGACCATGGCTGAAAATACAAACGGCGGTCTGGTTGTTCCTAACCAGTATTTTATTGCAAACTCTATCAATACGCCGTCTTACAGCGGTAAGATAGAAGGGGAAAAACGTATGCTGTCTTTATCCTTCCAGGCAAGTGCCAGCTGGAAAGATCAGCTCTTCCTGGATGTGACCGGACGTAATGACTGGTCGTCTGCCCTGGTTTATTCGGATACACATGGTAACTACTCCTATTTCTATCCGTCTATTTCCGCATCCTGGCTGGCTCACGAAACGTTCCGAGAACAGCTTCCGGAATGGATCTCTTTTGCCAAACTGCGCGGATCATGGGCACAGGTTGGTAATGACACGGATGCTTATACGATCAACTCGGCTTATTCATTGCTGACTGCCCAGTTACAAGGAGGCGGTAACGTATATGCTCTGAGCATCCCGTCGACAGCTTATTCTACGAACCTGAAACCGGAACGTAAGAATGCCTGGGAAATTGGTCTGGACTGGCGCTTCCTGTCTAACCGTATCGGTATCGACATGACTTATTATAAGGAAAATACAAAAGACCAGATCATGTCGATCAGCGTTCCGGGTATCTCCGGTATCAGCAACCAGCATATCAATGCCGGTAATATCGAAAACAAGGGGCTGGAAATTGCCTTGAATACGACACCGTTCAAAAACAAAGACTGGCAGTGGGATTTGAACTTTACGTACACCAAGAACAACAATAAAATCGTTGAACTGCACCCGAATGTAGCCGATTATATAGAGTTGTCCGGTAGTGTCGCATATGGAAACTATCGCATTGGCTCGGTGGCAAAAGTAGGTGAATCTTACGGGGTATTGATGAGTGACTCGAAAGCAAAGATCGACGAAAAGACCGGCCTGCCTATATTGAACGCTACTTCTTATTATGGCG
The DNA here is from genome assembly GCF_003479515.1 of Parabacteroides sp. AF14-59. Classification (NCBI taxonomy): domain Bacteria; kingdom Pseudomonadati; phylum Bacteroidota; class Bacteroidia; order Bacteroidales; family Tannerellaceae; genus Parabacteroides; species Parabacteroides sp. AF14-59. Next base: position 81,530 of record NZ_QUHH01000019.1, read on the forward strand.
GCGACAGAGGTATGCATGCCATGTATTACCAGCGTAGCGGTGAAGCGGAAGTGGTTGGTTCGATGGTTCCTGACTTCCTGGGTTCTGTAAGTACTTCGCTTACGTATAAAAACTGGAGTCTGCGTGCTTTGTTCGATATGCGTTTCGGTGGTTATGTAGCGTCTTATGCAAACCGTTACGGTCTGGCATACGGTTTTACGGAAAGCTCCCTGAAATGGCGTGACGCAGAAAACGGCGGTATGAGCTATACTTCCATCTGGGACGGCCAGCAGTATAACGACGGTTTGATTCCGGTAGGTCTGATCGAAGGCGGAACATCTATTCCTCTTCCTGACGGAAGCGCTTATACGGTAGCTGCCGGTGGCGAAACATACCAGGCTTTGTATGACAAGGGCCTCGTAGACCCACAGCATGCTTCGGCATGGCATTACTGGAACAATGCATGGGGAACAGGTGTCGTGAACGACGATTGGGTGAAGAAACTGAATTACATCGCAGTACGTGAAATCACCGTATCTTACAGAATGCCTAACAAGATTGCACACAAACTGGGGGCACAGCATCTGAATCTGTCGGTATCCGGACGTAACCTGGGTTATCTGCTGAATACGATGCCGAATAAGATCAATCCGGAATCTGTCCGCGGTACATCTGCTTCCGAGTTCCGTATCCGTTCTTTCAACGGCTTGACTGCTAACTACACATTTACTATTAATGTTGGATTCTAAACAAAACAAGAAACTTTAAATTAATTGAGACATGAACAAATATAGTAATATATTAATGGGATTCGGCCTGGGTGCAGCCTTGGTATGCACCACCGGATGCCGTGATGATTTCGCAGATATCAACTCCAGCCCTTCGCAGGTGACTGTGGGTGACCCGTCTTATCTGTTCGCAATGGCCGCTATGGACTTTGAACCTTTTGGGTATACATTCTGGTTTTATGACGCACCGATGTTGACATCATGGAGTCAGATGGCGGTACCGACCGGCAGCTTTACCGAAAGCTCCGCATTGACGACTGTTACTGGTGGCGTAAGCTATGTGAACACTTTGAAACTGGCACACGAAATCACTTATTTACGTTCGAACATGAGCGAGGAAGATGCAGCCAAACATGCCGTAACAGCCGCATGCGTAGATGTTCTTACTACTTATCTGGCACTTTCTAGCAGCGATATCAATGGAGATATCCAGTTTACGGAAGCCGGCAACGCCTTACATGGCGGTACTCTGACCCCGGCTTACGACAGAATTGCCGATCTGTATACGCTGTGGTTGGATCAATTAAATTCAGCTATTACAACATTCACGACTGCCACCGATCAGATTTTTACAAACGAGCAGGATATCGTTTATAAAGGCGACCGTGCCAAGTGGGCCAAAATGGCTAATTCGCTGAAACTTAGAATTGCTGCCCGTTTGATATCTCAGGATAAAGCAAGAGCTCTGACTATTGCTTCGGAAGTCGCAAATGCTTCCTGCGGCTATATCGATTCTTTGGATGATGCCATGTTGTTCAACAAAAGTGTCGTAAACTCAAGCAGTGACGATTACATTTACCACTGGAGTAACGGATTTATGGACGGAATGGCTTCCAACCAGCGTATAGTAGATTTCATGCTTGAAAACAAAGACCCTCGCGTTCGTTTCCTTTATCGTAAAAACGACTGGAACTCTAAAATCATTCAGGAATTCTACGATCAGGGCAAGGCGATTCCTTCTTATATCGAAGAAAACGTTGAATATACCACGTCCGGCGGAAAGAAAACATTCGTGAAATGGAAAGGAATGGGTGAACCTTGGGTTCGTTATTACGGCCTTCCGGTTGAATATAATGCCAAGAACAATTCGGCTGTTTACGGTGAATGGTTTGACTATGAAAACCGTTACAAGATTACCGACGAAAACGGCCAGAGTGCAAAAAGCTATCGCCCCTACTCTATGTACCAGCATCAGATGGTTATCGGACGTTACTATAATTTCACCCTGCCTACAGTTCCCGGCGGTCCTGTAATCACTAGAAACGACAGCCGTCCCTGGTATGGTTTGTATCTGGGTGGAAGTGAGGTAAACCTGTATCTGGCTGAGTTCAAACTATTAGGAGCAAACTTGCCCGGTACGGCTGAAAGCTATTTCACACAAGGTGTTAAACTGTCTGTTCAGGAATATGATAAGGTAGCCGGATTAAACCAGATCGCTTATTACGGCACTACTTATGATTATGATCCGAATGAAGTTTCCATCGAACTGAAAAGCGGAGAGATCGAAGCGATGCTGGCATCAGACGATTACCAGCTGACCGGTTCAGCCAGCGAACAACTGGAAAAAGTATACTTGCAGCAGTTGATCAACTTTACCATGTATCCTTACGATCAGTTTGTTACCGCCCGTCGTTCAGGCTTGCCTAAATTCAATTCACAGTTTATCAGCCGTGAGAATTATGCTTCTATTCCTGTGACCAACTTCCCGCGTCGTTTCCAGACTGGTGTTCCTAACGAAATGAGCCAGTTGTACCAAATCCAGAGAGATGCGTATGCAGCACAGGGTTACACCATCACAGGTGCCGGTGATGCGAATACATCTATTCTGAATTCAGAACGTACATGGCAGGATCAGGGTGCTCCGCAATGGGGTGAAGGACCAAAGAATTAATTCCTATTAATAACCTCGAAAGAGTAGTTACAGATTCTGTAACTGCTCTTTCACATATTCTACAACAATGAGAACATACCTGTTAATCACCATCCTGTGCTGTATAGCAACCGTAGGTAGTGTTAATGCACAGAAGAAACGTCAGATGCTTTTCGAAGATTACTCGAAGGGTGTCGTGTTAATGAAGAACAACTCCAAGACAATGGCAGAACTCAATTACGATGCCGGCAATCAGAAGATGATGTTCAAAAACGGTTCGGAAGAAATGCTCCTTACCAACGTTGCCCAGATCGATACGGTCTATATTGGAAATGCCAGATTCATTCCGACCGGATCCAGTTTCTATGAGATACTACAGATACCGAATGGTCTTATCGGTATAAACTGGTTGTTGAAGAATACTTCCCAGGGATACAAAAATGCTTTCGGCGTAACGCAACAGGCTAAAGTGGAAACTTTAAATACGAACCAGTTAAACTATAGCACTTACGAAAATCAATACACGGAAGTGTATAAACTCGCCAATCAGAATGAATATTGCATATTCCGTGATGGCACTCCGCTCAAATTCAAAAATAAGAAATCGCTATTAAAACTCTTTCCCGGCAAAGAGAAACTCATCGAAACTTATATAAAAGAAACGAAAACAGACATGAAGAATGCGAAAGATGTCATCACACTTGTCAATTACTGCCTGGGATTATAATCAGGTTAAATAAAAAACGGGTGACACTGCTTTCACGCAGTCTCACCCGTTTTTTTATTCTATATCGAATTCAACATTAATACTTCTTTTCATTCGCCAGATTCCACATATTCAGGAAAGAGGCTTTCGTTATATCAACTATTTTATTCCAATTGATCTTTTCTACATGGTCACTCGGCATATGATAGTCCGGATGGCCGTTGGTATGATACCAGATAATAGGGATCTCACGTTTGGCAAAAGAACCATTGTCACTCCCTCCTACCGGTTTGTCCCAGGCATGATAAATAGGCTTCAGGTTCAGGTTGTATTTCTTGATGTCATTCTTCAGCCAATCCCCGAAAGCCTTGTTTGCTTCTGTATAGAAATAATCGACCTGCTCAGGAACCGCCTCATTCGAGTTACGACCGATCATATCATAATTCAAATATCCTTTAATATCTTTCAGGAAAGAACAGTTCTGTACAAAATACTCTGAGCCCAGCAATCCTTTCTCTTCCCCATCCCAGAAAGCAAAGATCACGGTACGTTCCGGTTGTTGGTCCGATGCCAGGAAAGCCTTCGCTACCTGCAGAACAGCCGATACCCCGGAAGCATTATCATCGGCACCATTATAGATCTGGTCGCCGTCCAGCATCGGATCAAATCCCAGGTGATCGTAATGGGCACCGATAATAACATATTCATTCGGATTCTTTCCTTCTATCTTTCCCAGGATATTGCGCATGGATAATTTCTGATGTACCCCTTGTTTCAACTGAGCGATCGAATCCGGATGTACCTGGAAACGTCCTCGCTTCTGGCGTTCTTTATTATAAGCTTCAAAAGGTTGATAATAAGATTCATTCAAAGGAGCGATTCCCATTGTCTTCAGATTGGATACGATATACTCTCCGGCAATACGTCCTCCCTGGAAACCGGCTTCACGCCCTTCCAGTTCGTCACTGGCCAGAAAACCGATATATGCCTCCGCATTCTCTTTATTGATTACATTCAGTCCTTTTTCAATAGGCGACTGTGCCCAAAGGGTTGTAGATAGCATAACGGATGCTACAAATAAACCTACTCTTTTCATCGTATGATTGTGTTTTACAAATTATTGGAAATAATATAGTTTCAGCTTTCGCGTACAAAGATAGTGCAAATAAGAGCAGAAGCAAAACTTGTTTTGATTATGCCAAATACAGCCTATCTTCGTTTACCAAGGCAAAGATAGAAGATAAATTGAAGAATTGTAAGGGCTATAAAATAAAAAAAGGCTAATCTTCACTGATCTGCCAGTGTCGAATGCCCATCTTTTGTCTCTCACCAGTCTTTAAAAGACTTTGGTGAAGAGAAAACATCTAATAATATACTAATCTTTTTGTTTAATTTTTTGCGTTAGCGCCCATTTCTTCTAATAGGCGGCGGATTTCAGCATTTACTCGCTGACTCATTGTACCATTTCTCATTGACTGATAACGATCAGCCTGATAACGCAACATCGCTAAAGCACGAAGATTTTCTTCATTTCTACTTGTCATCATAATCTTTACATTTTTATGTCTTCCACGCTTGGAAGACTCATTAATAATTAACCTAAACTCTAATCTTTTCTTTTTGTTTACAATGCAAAGATAGACATTATATTCAAAACCATGCTATAAAACATATAAATAATTTCTATCTTTACATTTATTTAATTTATAGTCATATCTTTTTAGAAGCTAAACTTCCTGTTTCACCTCTGTCAATTCGCCTGTAACTGAATTAATTACAAAACCTCTAACCGTTATATCGGAAGGAATCAACGGATGATGAAGAACCTGGTTCACTGTATTCCTAACAGAACCTTCTGACGAGTCGAAACCATGTAGCCAGTCTTTAAAGTCGACTCCGCAATAACGTATCATATCGATACGATCGGCAGGAATGCCCCGTTTCTTCATGGCTTCTATCATCGTATCGCTGTCCATATGTTGTGCGCCACAATCCGAATGTCCGATGATCATGATCTCAGTTACCCCCAAATCATAGATGGCAACCAACAAACTGCGTATCACACTACCAAACGGATGCGAAATGACTGCTCCGGCATTCTTTATGACTTTCACATCACCGTTCTTGATACCCAATGAGGCAGGAAGAAGTTCTGTCAGGCGAGTATCCATACAAGATACAATCGCAATTTTCTTATCCGGATACTTATTCGTGATAAACTTTTCGTATCCTTTGTTCTTTACGAACTCTTTATTAAATACTAGTAATTCGTCAATCATATGTTTACTTCTTAGTATAGAAACAACTTACGATCAGATAATGTTCAAATGTTTCAACGCTTTGAATATTCCGTCCTCATCGACAGAATCGGTTACATAATCGGCATATCGTTTCACATCGTCTTCCGCATTTCCCATAGCCACGCCAATTCCGGCATGTTCAAGCATGGCAACATCATTGCCGCCATCACCGAATGCTACACATTCATTCAACGGTATCCTGAAATATTCCAGCATCTTATCGATCCCGATTCGCTTGCTGCTCCCGGCAGGAACAACATCTGTAAATAAAGGATTCCAACGGGTCGATTCACAATGAGACAAAATCTGCATGATCTTTTTCTCCTGATCGGCAGTAAAGAAAGAAACAAGCTGGTAAACGGTCTCACCCCGTATTTCATTCATCGGACGGATAGGCGGCTCCGGAAAATTCAACATATTGAATATCTCTTCCACCGTTTCATCCTTATAATTCATATAGATATCTTTCTCCCGGACAAATGCACATGGAAAAGATTCTTCCGTTTCCATATAACGGATCAGGGCTTCGACATCCCTGTCAGGAATACTGTGTTTATAAATGACTTTATCGCCGGCAAAGCAATATCCCCCGTTCAATGTAACGTATCCGTCAAACTGTAAATCTCCCAGATTGTTGATAGAACTGAAGTGCCGCCCTGTAGCTATAAAAACTTTAATACCTTTCTTTCTCAACATATCCAATGCTTCGATAGTTGACTGCGGAACTTCGTGGGTCTTAAAACTAACCAATGTCCCGTCTATATCGAAAAAAACTGCCTTAACCATACTTTTTAATAACCTAAATTTGATACAAAGATAAGAATAAATAAACACATGCATATTTTATATACCTTTGTAAGTAAGATCTTAATAACAATTTAATAGGTAAACTATGGAATACAGACAATTAGGAGGATCAGGACTATACGTGCCGGTTCTCTGTTTAGGAACTGCTACTTTTGGAGGTACAAATGGTTTCGAAGGTTGGGGACATACCCAGGTAGAAGAAGCCAGACGCATGATAAACCGTTGCCTCGACGCAGGCGTGAATCTGTTTGATACGGCGGATGCATACTCAGACGGATTATCTGAAAAGATATTGGGTAAAGCGATGGAGGGACTGAGAAATAAGTTACTGATCTCAACTAAAGCGACATTCAACCTGAATCCGGAAAGCCGTAATGCAATGGGGTCTTCCCGTTTTCATCTGATCGAAGCTTGCGAAGCCAGCCTGAAGCGGCTGAATACCGATCACATAGATATTTATCACATGCACGGGTTCGATGCCAATACTCCGGTAGAGGAAACGCTTCGCGCATTGGACGATCTGATCACAGCCGGTAAAATACGGTATATTGCCTGTTCGAATTTCTCCGGATGGCATCTGATGAAAGCATTGTCAGTCTCCGAACGATACGGCTGGAGCCGTTATGTGGCACAGCAGGTGCATTATTCATTGCTTAACAGGGAGTTTGAATGGGAGTTAATGCCACTGGGTATCGATCAGAAAGTCGGCTCTATTATCTGGAGTCCTCTTTCTGCCGGCCGCTTAGGTGGGAGATACAGAAGAAATAATCCGATACCGGCTGACGGACGTGTAGCTCGCGGCGGCAGTCCTATTCCAGACGAAGCGACATCTTACGAACGGTTGTACAATATTATGGATGTATTGGATGAAATAGCCGAAGAGACGGGACATACTGTTGCACAATGTGCGTTGAACTGGCTATTGCAACGTCCTACTGTTTCCAGCCTGATCATTGGAGCCAGCACAGAGGAACAATTAAAACAAAACCTGGAAGCTGTCGGGTGGAATCTGACACCGGAACAGGTAAAACGTTTAGATGATGCCAGCCAGGTCACTCCCGTTTATCCTTATTGGCATCAGGCACAGTTCCCATTCCTGAATGCACAGATTCAGTTTTAGAACCTCATTTAACTTCATAAAAAAACGGAACCTTCTTTCGAAGATTCCGTTTTTACTATTTAGATGATCAAATAATCAATTATTCTTCAACACCCCATTGCTGTTTAGCCAGACGCTTGTAGTTATTCAGTCTCCACTTAGCGTTGTCTTCAGCAGCCTGGAACAATTCGCCTGCTTCAGCCGGGAACTGTTTTGTCAGAGATGCGAAACGTACTTCACCCTTCAGGAAGTCCTGGAACTTACTCCAATCCGGTTCTTTGCTATCCAAAGTGAACGGATTCTTACCTTCTTCTTCCAATGCCGGGTTGTAACGCCACAAGTGCCAGTAACCACATGCTACTGCATCAGCTTCTTCCTGCTGGCTCTTACCCATACCCTTCTTCAAACCGTGGTTGATACAAGGAGAGTAAGCGATGACCAATGAAGGACCGTCATAAGCTTCAGCTTCGCGGATCGCTTTCAATGTCTGTGCCTGGTCAGCACCCATTGCGATCTGGGCAACATATACGTAACCGTAAGTTGTAGCCATCAGACCCAGGTCTTTCTTACGTACTCTCTTACCAGCAGCTGCAAACTTAGCGATTGCACCGACCGGAGTAGCTTTAGAAGACTGACCACCAGTGTTAGAATAAACTTCGGTATCCAAAACCAGGATATTAACGTTCTTACCTGAAGCAATTACATGGTCGAGACCACCGTAACCGATATCATAAGAAGCACCGTCACCACCGATGATCCACTGTGAACGTTTTACCAGGAAGTGAGAAAGTTCCTTGATCTGTGCGCTAAGCGGACAGCCGTGAGTGATACCTTCTTCAGCAATAGCTATTATCTGAGGAGCCAGTTCTTTTGTCTTATCAGCATCGTTCTGGTTTTCAACCCATGCTTTCAACACTTCTTTCACTTCGGCAGGAGCATTTTCACCAGCGATAATTGCGTTCATTGCATTCGTCAGACGAGCACGCATCTTTTCGTTAGCCAGTTCCATACCCAGACCGAATTCACAGAAGTCTTCGAACAATGAGTTAGCCCAAGCCGGACCCTGTCCTTTTTCGTTTGTTGTATACGGAGTTGAAGGAACAGAACCTGAATAGATAGATGAACAACCTGTTGCGTTAGCTACCATTTCACGGTCACCGAACAACTGAGTTATCAATTTCACATACGGAGTTTCACCACAACCGGAGCAAGCACCTGAGAACTCAAACAACGGAGTTGCAAACTGAGAGTTCTTCACGTTAGCTTTGATGTCAACCAGATGTTGTTTGCTTGTAACCTTTTCTGCACAGAAATCCCAGTTCGGAGCTTCGGCCAACTGAGTTTCCAGAGCAGCCATCTTAAGCGCTTTACCACCCTTCTTCGGATTACCCGGACAAACATCGGCACAGTTACCACAACCCAGACAGTCGAGAACGTCAACCTGGATACGGAACTGCATTCCTTCAAATTGTTTACCTGTAGCTTTCAAAGAGTTATTGAACGGAGCAGCAGCCTGTTCAGCAGCATCCAACACAAACGGACGGATAGAAGCGTGAGGACAAACATACGCACACTTGTTACACTGGATACAGTTATCCGGTTCCCAAACAGGAACAAAAGCAGCTACACCGCGTTTTTCGTATTTGGAAGTTCCCTGATGCCAAGTACCGTCTTCGATGCCTTCGAATGCAGAAACCTTCAGCAGGTCACCATCCTGAGCATTGATAGGACGAACTACTTCGTTGATGAAAGCAGGATCGTTGTTTGCTACAACTTCATCATCCGGCAGGTTAGCCCATGACGGATCGACAGCAAGCTGAGTATATTCGCCACCACGATCGACAGCAGCATAGTTCTTATTAACTACATCTTCACCTTTCTTACCGTAAGACTTCACGATGAATTTCTTCATCTGTTCGATAGCCAGGTCAACAGGAATTACACCTGTGATACGGAAGAATGCAGACTGAAGGATTGTATTGGTACGGTTACCCAAACCGATTTCCAATGCAATCTGAGTTGCATTGATATAGTAAACAGTAATGTTTTTCTGAGCGAAATAACGCTTTACCTTATTCGGCAGGTGTTTAGCCAACTCTTCACCATTCCATACAGTGTTCAGCAGGAATGTACCGTTTTCACGCAAACCACGAGTTACATCGTACATACGCAGGTAAGCCTGAACATGGCAAGCAACGAAGTTAGGCGTATTTACCAAATAAGTGGAACGGATCGGATGGTCACCGAAACGCAGGTGAGAACAAGTGAAACCACCAGACTTCTTAGAGTCATAAGAGAAATATGCCTGGCAATATTTATTTGTATTGTCACCGATGATCTTTACAGAGTTCTTGTTAGCACCGACAGTACCGTCAGCACCCAAACCGTAGAACTTAGCTTCGAACATGCCTTCACCACCCAAAGCGATTTCTTCTTTCTGAGGAAGAGAAGTGAATGTAACGTCGTCTACGATACCCAGTGTGAACTGGTTCTTCGGCATCGGTAATGCCAGGTTTTCATAAACGGCAAGGATCTGAGCAGGAGTAGTATCCTTAGAACCCAAACCATAACGGCCACCAACGATAACAGGAGCATTTTCTGTTCCGTAGTAGCAGTCTTTTACATCCAGATACAAAGGTTCGCCGGTAGCACCCGGTTCTTTTGTTCTGTCAAGAACAGCGATACGTTTCGCAGTCTTAGGAACAGCAGCCAGGAAGTGCTTAGCAGAGAACGGACGATACAAGTGAACAGAAACCAAACCAACTTTTTCACCCTGAGCCGTCAGGTGGTCGATAGCTTCACGGGCAGCTTCTGTTACAGAACCCATAGCAATAATTACGCGTTCTGCATCTTCTGCTCCGTAATAATCGAACAAACCATATTTGCGGCCTGTAAGTTTGGAGATTTCGTTCATATATTCTTCTACGATAGCAGGAACTGCTTCATAGTATTTGTTCGATGATTCTCTGTGCTGGAAGAAGTGATCCGGATTTTCAGCCATACCACGAGCTTCCGGTTTTTCCGGATTCAATGCACGTGCACGGAATTCAGCCAACGCCTTCTGGTCGATCAGCGGAGCCAGGTCATCATTTTCCAACGCTTCGATCTTCTGGATTTCGTGTGATGTACGGAAACCGTCGAAGAAGTTCACGAAAGGTACGCGAGACTTGATAGTAGCCAGATGAGCAACACCGGACAGGTCCATAACTTCCTGTACAGAACCTTCTGCCAACATTGCGAAACCTGTCTGACGGGCAGACATTACATCCTGATGGTCACCGAAGATACACAAAGCATGAGATGCCAATGTACGGGCAGACACATGGAATACGCAAGGAAGCAACTCACCAGCGATCTTATACATGTTCGGGATCATCAGCAACAATCCCTGAGAAGCTGTGTAAGTTGAAGTCAGGGCACCGGCTTGCAAAGAACCGTGAACTGCACCTGCAGCACCACCTTCCGATTGCATTTCCTGTACCAAAACCGTTTCGCCGAAGATGTTCTTACGTCCGGCGGCAGCCCATTCGTCTACATATTCTGCCATTGTAGACGACGGAGTGATGGGGTAGATAGCGGCTACCTCGCTGAACATATAGGAGATATGTGCAGCAGCCTGGTTACCATCACAGGTCAAAAATTTCTTCTGTTTTGTCATAGACTTTTACTATTAGTATTTAAAAGAATTTTATTAGTATAAAAAGCCAAAAAGCCAAAGCGGGATCATGTTGCCATCTCCTACTTCAACCTTATCAATAGCATAGTATAAATCGGGATTGTTTTTCACCTTCATACTTTCCTCTATCCTGAAATTATACTTTTCATTTACCAGAAAGTGAGCATTCTTTATTCCTTCATTCAGTCTATTGTCTTTCAAAAGCTGGTTATAGAAAAAAGATTCGCGCACTGCCTGTAGGTTAACCTCCATCGGACGGATGGGGTACATCAGATTCGAATTATACATATATACGGTAGAGGGCTTTTTCGGGAACGATTCGCCTACCGGATATAACATATTCATCAAACGGGCATCGGTCAGATACTTAATATAATTCATCACTGTCGCCCGAGATGTTTCTATATCTTTACTTAACTGACTTACATTCGGCGTACACGGCGCACTGATAGCCAGCAAATATAATAATTTTCGGAGCTTAGGCAAATAACTTTGCTCGATTTGTTTTATATATAAGACATCTACCTCCAACATCATATTCATTGTTTTCAGCAGATTCTCGGAGAAATTGCGCTTCTCCAGGAAAAAAGGATAAAAACCATGATGCAGATAATCCTGAAAATAAGCCATCGGTTTGGCTACCGAACAGATATTACGGGCAATCTCCTGGTGGTTTGCGAGCACTTCCTCGAATGTGTAAGCCGGAAAATTGTTTCCCGACATCAGATTCAGAAACTCACGGAAAGAAAAACCACGCAAATTATATGAAACGACTTTACCCGAGAGATCCGGATTCTCTTCCTTCAACCGCATAACCGATGAACCGGAAAAGATAATCTTCAGATCTTCAAAATTATCATAACAGTAACGTAACTCTTTCGACCATCCTGAATATTTGAAAACCTGGTCGATCAACAGCACCTTCCCTCCTTTCGCCCTGAATTCAGAAGCGAAATCGACTAAAGTACGTTCTGTAAAATAAAAATGATTCAGATTAATATATAGGCACTCTTTATTATCAGCACCAAAATGTTCGCGGGCATAATCCAGTAAAAACGTAGTCTTACCTACTCCACGAGAGCCTTTGATACCGATCAACCGGTCATTCCAGTTAATCTCATCCATCAGCCCCCGGCGTACCGGTGCATGCAAATGTTCTACAAGGTATTTATGTGTTTTAAAGAATGCTTCCACCTTACTGTCTTACTATATAGGCCACAAAGATAGAAATTATCCTCTACTTTGCAATACCGAGATAGCAATTTTATTTTCAGTTGGCAATCCAAAGTTAACAATGCGTATTGACGTTTGAGAATTCAGAGTTGGCAGTTAATGGTCTTTTTAGAAATAAACCACTAACTGTCAATACTCTTATCTTATTCATTCAATTATCGTTACCCATCCGTAAGTATCAGGCTCGTCGCCATACTGAATACCACGTAGTTTATTATATAACTTTTCACAAACAGGACCTGGTTTGCCATCTTTGGCAATTACATAAGACTTATCAATATCCAGATCGTCGATTTGTGAGATCGGAGCGATAACGGCTGCTGTTCCGCATTCTGCCGCTTCATCGAATGTAGCGAGTTCTTCTACCGGAACCGGACGACGTTCAACGGTCAGGCCCATATCGGCTGCCAATTGTTGCAAACTCTTATTGGTGATAGAAGGCAGGATGGAATGAGACTGCGGAGTGATGTAGCTATTGCCACGGATACCGAAAAAGTTTGCCGGACCGCATTCGTCCAGATATTTCTTTTCTTTCGGATCCAGATAAAGAACGGCTGCATAGCCTTTTTCTTTCGCTTTCTCTCCGGCAACGAGACTGGCTGCATAGTTACCACCGACTTTGATAGTACCTGTACCCTGAGGCGCAGCACGGTCGTATTCACGCATGATACAAACCTTCGAAGGTTTGAAACCACCCTTGAAATAAGGGCCTACCGGCGTTACGAATATCATGAACATATACTCGGGAGCCGGCTTCACACCAACCTGTGCACCCAAACCGATCATCAGCGGGCGGATATATAATGCTGCTCCACTCTCGTAAGGAGGAACAAAACGTTCGTTCAATTTCACTACCTTGCGAACTGCTTCTTCAAACATTTCCACAGGAAGTTCAGCCATCTTGATACCACGGCTGGAAGCTTGCATACGTTTGCCGTTTTCATCCATACGGAATACACGGATCTTCCCGTCTTTTCCCTTGAATGCTTTTAACCCTTCAAACGACTCCTGTCCGTAATGGAGGCAAGTAGCTGCCATGTGAATATTGATAATTTCAGAAGAACTAACTTCCAATTCACCCCACTTACCATCGCGATAGTAACACCGTACATTGTAGTCTGTCTTCATATAACCGAATGCAAGATCAGACCAATTCATATTTTCCATATAATGTCGTAATTAGATTATGAACGCAAAAGTAAGCTATTTCAGATGATAATTGTTACTTTTGCAGCAAAAATAATTAAAATATGAAAGTTATTGATCTGATCAACGGCAGTAAAAGCACTGCTTTCTCATTCGAAATACTTCCACCCTTGAAAGGGAACAGCATACAGAAAGTGTATAATGTGATTGATAAACTAAAAGAATTCAATCCTAAATACATTAACATCACCTCACATCATAGCGAATATATATATAAGACGCTCCCTGACGGAAGTTTCCAGAAAGTGAACATCCGCAAACGTCCGGGTTCGGTAGCCATTGCTTCCGCTATCCAGAATAAATATGGTATTCCGGCCGTTCCGCATATCATCTGTAAAGGGTTTACGAAAGATGAGACAGAATATGCCTTGATCGACCTCAACTTCCTGGGTGTTTACGATCTGCTACTGCTCCGAGGTGATGTGAAAACGCTGGAAGCCGGACAAAACACCGACCTGTACCACGAGCATGCAACCGGTCTGCAACAACAGGTGAATAATTTCAACAAAGGAATTGCTATAGACGGTTCTACCTTTGAGGCTAACGAAACTCCGTTCTCATACGGTATGGCTTGCTACCCGGAAAAACATGAGGAAGCTCCGAATATGGAATCGGATATCTTTTACCTGAAAGAAAAAGTGAAGAACGGAGCCGACTACCTGGTTACACAGATGTTCTTCGACAATGAAAAATATTATTCTTTTGTAGACCGTTGCCGTGCAGAAGGTATCACGGTTCCGATCATTCCGGGAATCAAGCCGGTCGTCTTTAAAACTCAGCTGACTGTATTACCGAAGATCTTCCGTTCTGATATTCCGGAACCTTTTGCTGCCGAACTGCGCAAATGCAAAAATGACGATGAAGTCAAAGCTGTAGGCGTAGAATGGTGTATCCAACAATGTAAAGACCTGATCGCTCACGGAGTACCAAGCCTGCATTTTTATACCATGATGGCAACGGACAGCGTTTATAAAGTAGCGAAAGAAGTATATTAAATCCTTTGGTGGAATCGTCGACCGCCAGGACACATTATCATGTCTTATAAATTAGAGGTAGATGTAATTCGAATTACACCTACCTCTAATTTTATTTAGCCCTGCCTGTTTTGAAAAACAGTAGACAGCTTTATGCAAATCGACCGAATGGCTTTACACCGTGATGCGGTTTAAATCCTTATCTTCACAATTATAGAAACCATCGATATGAATATTGTTTTGCGGGTCGATTTCTACAACAGCAAAACTATTATTATCGGGCAACTTTCCTTCTATCATCCCTTTCATTGTCCAATAGTGGATATTATTACGGAAACTGTAATGTCCGGCATGATGATGTCCCTGAAATACTGCAAGTATATTTCCATTTGCCTCCAACAGAGAAACGATTTCGTCCGCATTACTAACACAAAGCGCCTTGCCAATATCAGAAAAACGATCCAGTAACTGATGTATAAAGATGACGACAGGTTTATCTTTCTCCTTTAATTCTTCCTGCAACCACAACACCTGATCTTTAGGAATAAAAGCCTTTGTCCAATCAAAATTCCCTCTATCATAAGGTGTTCCGTCCAGATTATGATTTGCATCCAGTACTATGAATTTTATATCATTACAGATAAATGAGTAATATGTTTTCTTATCGGCATCACCATGATTGGAGGTATGTTGTAAAAAGTCCTCTTTTGAGATACTGTCCATATCATGGTTTCCTAAAACATGATAAACAGGTCCCTGGAAGGTCTGAAACTCTTTTTCTATTTCATCCAGATACGTAAGGGTTCGCTCTCTCTGAGGTACATTGTCCTGATCTTTAAGATCACCCAACTCGATCACGAAATCCAGATTTGACTCATTGAAAACACCGATGGCCTCTTTCAACTTTTCCATTGTCTGAGGGAAATAACGTGTTCCGTAAGGTTCACGTCGTGAATAGTGCAGATCTGTCACAATCCCAAAGCGAACGGGACGTTGCTGACGGTCACAGGATATAAAAGAAGGAGAAGCAGCCAAAAGCAATGCTCCCCCACATGTTTTTTTCAAAAATAAGCGTCTGTTCATCATATTATAAGTTTCATAGATTTAAAAGTCAATCAGCACGCTGTCAGACACAACATACCCCTGATATTGACTTACAAAGTTAATAAAAAGTCAATACCTTTGACTATAAGCACCTACCACTTATATCACATGTTCCAAATATTCTTTTAATATCAAAGCATGATTATGATCCGGACTTTTTGCGGCGTAAAGCAATGTCACTACCGGATACTTTTTTATCTCTTCAACAAACTGCTTTACCGCATCCGAACCGCTCAGTTCCTTTTGGTATAATGCAGCAAACTCATTCCATCTTTCATCGGGTGCCTGATGAAACCATTCACGTATTTCAGGAGAAGGCGTTACGTCTTTTGCCCATAAATCATAATGGACAGCTTCTTTTTTCATACCTCTCGGCCATAAACGATCGACAAAAACCCTATAGCCGTCCGAACTTTCCGGATCTTCATATATCCGTTTTAACTTTATCTGTGTCATATCCATTTATGTATTCATTTTCTATATAAACAAGGTTTATGCCCATATTGTTAGCATTCATTTCTTTCCCATATTTTCTACATTTTCTCAGAACTTTCCAGCAGTCCATGATGTTTATTAAGTACAAAACATAAAACTAAAAGTATTATGAGTACAACAGTAAAATCGGAACAAAAAGAAAAAGCAGCCCATACATCAAACAAAGAGCTAGCAGCATTTATCGGAGAACTTTTCTCATTCAACAGCAGTCTTAAACTTTTTCATTGGAGCGTAACCGGAGCAGGTAGTTATGCTAAACACATGGCATTGGATGAAGCCGTTGCTTCAGTACTCGATGTGATCGACAGAATTACGGAAACAACATACGCAATGGTGGGCGACCTGCAAATAACAATTCCTGAAACAAAAACGCCGAAGGATATTGTAAAACATGCATCAGATTTCTACAACTACGTAGAAAAACACAGAGATCTATTCCCTGAAGCATTCTCACAATCCATTATCGACGACTATCAGGAAGCGATCCAGCAGTTGCTTTACAGATTGGTCAGATTACAATAAACGACCGAACGGTCAGCAAGTTATTTTTTAGAGTTTATATATTTACAAAAAAAAGGAGCTGTCTTTATTGACAACTCCTTTTTATATTTTTCAGACTTCTGAGTATTCATATCTCACAAACAAACCTATCTTTGTTAAATGGGACAGATAGGAATAAAAAAATTAGAGACAGACATACAAACTCGTAATGATCTATGTGTTACACAAAATCCTTACGGAGAATTTGAGTTGACAAGCATCTATAATGAAACCCAATCAATCGGTGGACACAGGCTACTAAAAAATTGGGTAACCTATCCCATCAGCGACATGGGGGTACTTCACAATCGTATCGAATCCATCCGGGTCGGAGGAATCGCAGATCTGAAAATAGATGGTGATTCTTTGGATTTTATCGAATATTATTTGAATTACGACGAGCCGCCTCCTATAACAACACTGGAAGTTATCTCTTACTATCAATGGCTAAAAAACAAATTCCAGAATAATCCATGGAATTATATAAAAAAACGGGGATGTTTGTACTTATGCGAACTGATCAGGGAATTGCGAAAAATATCATCTGCTGAATATGAAGCAGGTCAACCGAATGCAGTCAGACGAACCATGCGAATGATCCGTTCTTATATGGAAAGTAGCACATTCGCTTCCATTCCTGACAAAGAGACTGCATGTAGTTGCTACGAAACAGACCAACTCGATTATATTTTCCGTAATAAAGGTAAAGTGGCAGTTCAGGGAATACTCGATATAGTATATGAACAGGATGCATTCCAATCAGCACATAAAATAGCCTGCGAAAAAGGCTACTGTTATCCGGAATTGTATTCCGACAGTTCCTGGTTAGTCATACACGACTTCTTCCACCCCGCATTGCCGAAGGCTGTACCTAACAGTTGGAATTTGGAAGAAAAACACATAAATATTTTCACAGGGTCCAATATGGCGGGTAAATCGACTACACTAAAAGCATTATCATCGGCCATCTGGCTAGCGCATGCGGGGGTACCGGTACCGGCAAGCCGAATGCTTTGCCCGGTATATAATGGCCTTTTCACTTCCATCAATTTACCGGACTCTTTAAAAAAGGGAGAAAGTCATTTTTATGCGGAAGTTCTGCGGATCAAGAGTATATTGGAAAAGGTAAGGGATGGAAACGGATACTTCATCGTATTCGACGAACTTTTCCGGGGAACAAACGCCCGGGATGCCTACGAAGCATCGGAAATAGTACTTGGCCTATTGAATAAACATACCAAGAGCAAATTCCTCCTTTCCACTCATATCATAGAACTTGCAGAGACTTTTTATAATGAAAAGACATGTCAGTTCAACTATATGGAATCTGAAATAAAAGATGATCGTTTCATCTGTAGCTACAAGTTGAAAGAAGGAATCTCCGAATCCCGCATCGGCAGCTGGCTTGTTAAAAAAGAACTAACCATAGATTAATCCACCGCCCACTGCTTCATCTCGTACATATCCAGATACTCTTCCCATTCCGGATCGACTTCTGTATAAATAGATATCGGAAGCAATTCGAACGGTGCCAGCGCTTCATTCAACCGTTCGCCGAAGACACGGACCGTACGGGTATAATAAACCCACACCTTCTCTCCTGCCCCGGTATAAACACCTGTCAGAATAGATAATTTATCTTTCTCCATCGCCTTCCGCAAAGTTTCCTGAACGGTTTCCATTTTCTTTGCGAGTTCATCCTCCGGCATACCTTTATCATCTCCTTCATACTTCCAGGTGATCTCAGCACGTTCCTTGAATTTTCCCGACTGGATAAACTCCGTCAACTCATCACGCCCGCTAACCGTAACCAAATGCCCCGCCTCATCTTCCGAAAGCGCAGTAAACCACTCATTGCTTAATTTCATATGTATTTATTTTATTTCCTGTTTGTATTAGATGACAAAGATACTGGTTTATAAAACTCCTTCAGTAAAAAACTTACTGAAAGTCGTTATTTTACCGACCCATGCCAACATTAAATTCTACAGTCGTAAATACTGATCCTAAACGAAGATACATTCCATAGGTTCCATACGGACCATAGTTCTTATCAACCGGTTTCAATAATGTAATAGTTAATTTTCGATCATTAATCTGTATATCGAAAGCATCCTTATCGCTGTCTAAATAAGCATTGGATACACATTCTACATCTTTAGGCAACGTATATTCAAGACTTTCTCCCACATAATCTATATAACCGATGAGCTTTTCATACTCAGGAAGTTCCGGAGCTTCGGGATAGGTCAATGCATATTTAACAGTAGCACCTGTCATCACATTTTCATTAACTATCGGAGAAACCACATAAGCCTTATAATAACCTGATCCTACCAAAACGGCACACTTTCCCGAAGGAAATTCACGCAAAACATCCCGGTCATATATCTGATATAAATGCCCCGGAACAACAGCTACCTCCCGAGCAAGATTATTCAATTGCAACTGGACATCCACCCCGAGTCCGGAAGTTTCTCCTGCATCGGCAATGTAACAATAATTAGTTTTAAAGTTGTTGGATTTGTTGATATAAACATCAGAATTACCTAACATCGTCTTATCCCCTTCCTCGTTCAACATATTCAGCGTAACGGCATCATCCGGATCTTTGATTTCATCATCACCACAACTCACCAAATTAAATACACAAAGGAACAACGATAGCATTCCGAATAAATGTTTAACTTTCATACTCTCTTTTATTTAATTAATTCAAACTTAAAACTCACCCGATTTAATCTCATTTTTCCGCTTCTTCCACAACTGCCAGCTATTAAAAATATTCTGCCAGAGTACGTAAGAACCCGGGCCCACCGATGAAACAGGGTCCAGATAGGTATAAGCCATCCAGATAGCCAACACAGTATTTTTCTGTCCTAAAGCCTGACCGGCACTGATACGGTCTTTATAGATCGTACCGATCCGTTTACCCAGGTAGAATTGAAGGGCACAAGTGATAAAACCGGCCAAAGCAATCAGTATTTGTACGCTCCCCGGCACCTCACTGGTCATCAAAGACTTCACCGTCTGCCCTGTTACAATAGCCAACGCTGCTCCCCACAAATAAAAAGCCAGGTCATGAAAGCCCAGCAGGAAATGATGAACTTTCGGAAGGACATATCGGAAGAACAAAGCCAGGAAAAACGGGAACAGCAATAAAGGAAATACTTTACCCAATATCTTCAGGAATGCAGTAAAAAAAGTAATATCCGCATGCGGCTCTACCAATGGAAAGATCAAAGGGACAGCTACTGCCGCCAATATATTAGATAATAATGTATACGTAGTCAGGCTGGAAGCACTTCCGCCCAGTTTCCCCGTAATGACCGCTGCAGCTGTTGCCGTCGGACAGATAAGGCATACCATAGCAGCCTCAAACACCTCCCGGTAAGAACCGTCCATCGGGATAAATATCAATAAAGCAGCCAAAACCGAAGCCGAAACAATCTGAAAAAGTAACAACCATCCATGCCAGGGTGAAGGCATCAATTCCCGCCAGTCTACCTTACAAAAGGTTAACAGTAACTGTGCAAAGATCAGGAAAGGGGTAATATAAGCAACGAAAGTATTGACAAACGGTTTTGTCGGCTCCAGAAATGTGAAGTTGGCAAATACAAAATAACCTAACGCACCGGCCAACATTGCAATAGGCAATGTCCAGTTTTTCAGAAATTTCAACATGAGACCTATTCTATTTTATTCCGCTGCAAACTTACAAAACATCTGTTACTTTCTGACTATAATGTCACCGAAATCCGACAAATGCTCTCCGGAGCAAACTAAAAACACATCACAATCCCTTTCAAATCCCTGGCAAATTGCATATATTCATCCTGGGTTATTTTCCCTTTCGTTGTCAGGACAACCAGATCATGACCGTGAGTTTCATCCCTGCACGTTCTTTGCTTTACAAAAAATTAGCCGAATAGTTCTATCCGGCTAACTTCTTCTTATCTATGATATTATTTTATTTACGGAAAGGAGCTTTCACAACCTGTGCTTTCAGGTTACGGTTACGAACCTTTACAAAAAATTCAGAACCGACTTTCGCATATTCGGGTTTCACATAGCCCATACCGACACCCTTCTTCAATACAGGAGACATAGTTCCGGATGTAACCACACCGATCACGTTATCTTCCGCATCAACGATCTCATAACCGTGACGGGGAATACCTTTATCTACCAATTCGAATGCACACAATTTACGTGTCACACCTTCTTTCTTCTGACGTTCCAGTTCCGCACGGTTGGTAAAATCCTTGCCGTCTACAAATTTAGTGATCCAACCCAATCCGGCTTCGATCGGAGATGTCGTATCATCCAGGTCGTTACCATACAGGCAGAATCCCATTTCCAGACGAAGCGTATCGCGTGCTCCCAGACCGATCGGCTTGATACCTTCCGGCTTACCGGCTTCGAAGATAGCATTCCAGATAGTCATGGCATCATCCAGGTAGAAATACAATTCAAAACCACCGGCACCGGTATAACCCGTATTGGAAATGATCACGTTCTTGCAACCGGCAAATTCGCCTGTTACAAATGAATAATAAGGTATGGAAGAAAGATCGACCGGAGTCAGGCGCTGAAGCACTTCCACAGCTTTCGGTCCCTGTACAGCCAACTGACCGGTACGGTCGGAAGAATTTTCCAATTCTGCACCGACAGTGTTATGGCTTACACACCAATCCCAGTCTTTTGCGATATTACCGGCATTGACAACCAACAGATATTTTTCCGGTTCGAAATGGTAAACCAACAGGTCGTCCACAATACCACCTTTATCGTTCGGGAAGCAAGTATACTGTGCTTTGCCTAAAGGCAGAACAGATGCATCGTTGGAAGTAATACTCTGGATAAAAGCCAGTGCGTTCGGACCTTTCACCCAAAATTCACCCATGTGAGATACGTCGAATACACCTACGCCATTCACAACGGTCATGTGTTCATCAATAATGCCGGTATACTCGATTGGCATGTTATAACCGGCAAATTCGTGCATTTTTGCTCCCAATGCGATATGCACATCGGTAAACGGAGTCGTTTTCATGTTATTAATTTCGTTTAAGATTTTTGAGCTAACAGCTCGGTTATTTTTATGATTGTTTGCATACTTTTTTCCAGCGAGTTAACCGGAAGGAACTCATAACGTCCGTGGAAGTTCAGGCCGCCCGCAAAAATATTCGGACAAGGCAATCCCATAAACGACAGACGTGCCCCGTCCGTACCGCCACGGATCGGTTTAACCAACGGTTTGACACCGGCTGCTTCCATCGCTTCGAATGCCAGGTCTACAATATGTTTCTTCGGTTCAACCACCTCACGCATATTATAATACTGGTCACGCAGTTCCAACGTCGTACTGCCCGGATGAATTTCGTTCATGCGTTTCACCCACATTTCCAGTTGTTTCTTCTTTTCTTCAAACAAAGTGCGTACATGGTCACGAATGATATAAGATAAAGAAGCCTCCTCTACCGTACCCGACATATTGGTCAGATGATAGAATCCTTCATATCCTTGTGTATGTTCGGGACGTTGCGAAGCAGGCAACCAGGAAGCGAACTCGATAGCCAGCAAAGAAGCATTCAGCATCTTGTTTTTCGCATAACCCGGATGGACATTCAGTCCTTTGAATGTTATTTTGGCAACGGCGGCATTGAAGTTTTCGTATTCCAGTTCGCCGATCTGTCCGCCGTCAATGGTATAGGCCCATTCACAACCGAACTTCTCTACATCAAAATGATTGGCACCCTCGCCTATCTCCTCGTCGGGAGTGAAGCCGATGCGAATCTTTCCATGTTCGATTTCCGGATGCTCTTTCAGATATTGGATTGCTCCGATAATAGCTGCTACGCCTCCTTTGTCATCAGCGCCCAGCAAAGTTTTACCGTTAGTCACGATAATATCCTGATCCTTATAATCGTTCAGTTCGGGGAACATCAGCGGAGAAAGAACCACATTCTCTTCAGCGCACAATACGATATCGCCGTCTTTATAATTTACGATGCGTGGAGTCACATCTTTACCTGACATATCAGGGCTGGTATCCAAATGGGCAATAAAACCGATAGTCGGTATTTTTTTATCTGTATTGGCAGGAAGGGTGGCCATCAGGTAACTGTTGTCATCCAAAGAAATATCATCCAGACCTAACTCTTCCAGTTCTTTTACCAATGCTTCTGCAAATACTCGCTGTCCCGGAGTACTCGGCGTTGTACGTGTTTCTTCGTTCGACTGGGTATCGAACGTGACATACTTCAGAAATCTATCTAATACGGTCATAAGTTATACTTTTATATTTAAACCATAAAAGTATATAAAGAGCAACGAATAACAAAATAAATTGAACGTTACTTTTGGCTTGATCCAAAAGTAACCAAAAGATCAAGGCTGCACCTGTTATAATATATAAGTGCAGCCTTGAACTTTTGGTTACTTTTCCATCAGGGAAAGTAGTTAAAAACAACCATTACCATTATAGCAATGCGTACAAACACATTCCTTCGGCAAGCCGATCGATGCGATCAAATCTTCAACCGTATTGAATTTCAATGTAGTAATATTCAGTTTTTCACGGATTCGTTCCACCAGTTGATTATACTGCTCGGTTCCGGTCGTTGCATATTTATCCAGATCCTTTGCATCGTCGCCTTCCAGCTCTTTAACGATCCGGCGGGCAATCAATTCCAGATGTGATTTAGAAGCGGAGAAACCGACAAACGGACAAGCATGCAGGATCGGAGGACATCCGATTCTCATATGCACTTCTTTCGCACCATATCCGTACAATATATTGACATTGTCGCGAAGCTGTGTACCGCGCACAATAGAGTCGTCACAGAAAATAACCCGTTTACCTTTCAGCAGCTCCCGGTTAGGGATCAACTTCATCTTGGCTACCAGATCACGGACGGCCTGGTTGGCCGGAGTAAAACTACGAGGCCATGTCGGTGTATACTTTACGATAGCACGACGGTAAGGAATACCTTTTCCTTCGGCATACCCCAGAGCCATACCGATACCGGAATCAGGAATACCCGAAACGAAATCAGCATCCACCTCATCCTTCTTCGCCATCGCCATACCGCTCGCATAACGGGAAGCATCTACATTCACTCCTTCATATTCAGACACCGGATAACCATAATAAACCCACAGGAATGAACAAACCTGCATTTTCTTATTCGGCTTACGCAACTGCGTCATCTTGTCTGCAGTAAGCATAACGATCTCGCCCGGCCCTACATTATATTCAATCTCATAACCCAGATTCGGGAAACTACAAGGTTCGCTCGAAGCGGCATAGGCCCCCTCCTTCTTTCCGATCAACACCGGAGTACGTCCCCACTTATCACGGGCGGCAAGAATACCCTCCTCCGTCAGGACAAGCATCGAGCAAGACCCCTTTATTTTTTCGAATACAATTTCTATACCTTCAACAAAAGTTTTACCCTGGGAAATCAGCAACGAGATCAATTCGGTCTGATTGATCTGTCCTGAACTCATTTCCGAGAAGTGACAACCTTTATCCAACAACTCATTCTGCAGTTCCTCCAGGTTATTCACCTTGGCAACCGTTACTACTGCATATTTGCCTAAATGAGAATTAATGAAAATTGGTTGAGGATCTGTATCGCTAATGATACCTATACCGGAATTTCCCTGGAATTTCTCCAGTTCACTTTCAAAACGAGTACGGAAATAAGAATTTTCGAGGTTATGGATCGAGCGTTTGAAGACGCCATTGTAAAGAGTTGCCATACCGCCTCGACGGGTTCCCAGATGGGAATTATAATCTGTGCCGTAAAATAAGTCGGTGGCACAGGATGAATTAGAAATAGTTCCGAAAAAACCACCCATTGTCCTTAGTGTTTTTGATTTTTGAATTAGGGCACAAAGTTACAAGAATATTTAGAATATACTAAAAGAGATCGCATACAATCAGAACCACCCTATAAATAATATTCTCCGCATAGATGTTAACCACATTTTCATTTTGACGCAGAAATTCTCCTAATCGGTCCTTTTTGATACGTTAAAATATATTACCCGCGGGGGTATTTTTATTTATCCGGTATAGTAATCCCATTTTCCCGCTATAGAAATATCATTTTGTCAATCGAAAAAAGAGGGTTATTACTACCCCGTCCTTCTACCCTTTAATTTAATTACATTTTTTAACTATGGTAAAACATTAAGGAATACAGCCATTTATAAATAAAAATATGCTCCGGAGCATAAAAACACTTGCATTGTAAAAAATAATATCTACTTTTGCACCCGGGTAAGTCCTACACGGCATGCTCCCTCGGAATCCCCCAGGGCTTGACCGCAGCAAGGGTACTTGGTTGTAGCGGCGCGATGTAGTAAGCTTACCCACCTGCCTCTTTAGCTCAGTTGGCCAGAGCACGTGATTTGTAATCTCGGGGTCGTTGGTTCGAATCCGACAAGAGGCTCAGAAATGAGGAAGTTTATTTAAATAAGCTTCCTCTTTTTTATTATTATATACCTTGTATATTATAACAAAAGGATTAATTTTGCTGATAGAAACTTTAAAACAGCAATATAATGGAAGAAAATAAAGGTCTATTATTAAAAAGCGCGATGACTTATGGATTAGCCATGGGAATCTTTTGGGTGATAAAATATCTGTTCTTTATTTTCAGCAACACGGTTCCTGCGCTTAACATTATATATATAGTACTCACTCTGACAGTACCGTTCATCGCTTATTACCTGACAAAACGTTACAAACAGGATATCGGCGGCAAGATCAGTTTCTTTCATGCCTGGCGTTTCGGTACGATGTTGTACTTTTTTGCCGCACTGATCGTCGCTTTGGAACATTTCGTATTCTTCCAGTTCATCGCTCCGGCTGATTTCCTGAGTAATTCGGTCAACCAGATGATAGATGTCCTGAAAGATTCACAGGTAAGCACCGAAGTAATGGAAGCAATAGGAAAAACCAATTTCACTCCTATCCATATGGCTATTCAAGGTATTTTCAATAATATATTCTACGGAATCATACTATCGATACCGGTAGCAGCCATCTTGTGCAGGAACAATGAAACCGGTGCAATCAGACAAGAACAATAAGGAGAAACAATACAAATAATGGACATATCAGTAGTTATTCCGTTGTACAACGAAGCCGAGTCTCTACCCGAATTGGAAGCATGGATAGAGCGGGTGATGAAAGAACATAACTTTACTTACGAAATAATATTTGTAAACGACGGCAGCACAGACAATTCATGGGAAGTGATCCAGGAGTTACAACAAAAGAACTCATGCATCAAAGCCATCAAGTTCCGCCGGAATTACGGTAAATCCCCCGGATTGCATTGCGGTTTCCAACGGGCAAAAGGCGATGTCGTCATCACAATGGATGCCGATCTGCAGGACAGCCCGGATGAAATACCTGAACTGTACCGTATGATTAAGGAAGACGGATACGATCTTGTCTCCGGATGGAAAAAGAAACGGTATGACCCGCTGTCGAAGACGCTCCCGACCAAACTGTTCAATGCTACGGCCCGCAAATTTTCCGGGATCGACAACCTGCACGACTTCAACTGCGGACTGAAAGCCTACAAAAGTGTCGTGATTAAAAATATCGAAGTGTATAACGATATGCACCGCTATATCCCCTATCTGGCTAAGATAGCCGGATTCCACAAGATCGGTGAAAAAGTCGTACAACACCAGGCACGCAAATACGGGACCACCAAATTCGGGCTGAACCGCTTCGTGAACGGCTATCTCGACCTGATCACACTATGGTTCACTTCCAAATTCGGAAAGAAACCGATGCACTTCTTCGGACTATGGGGTAGCGTGATGTTCTTCATCGGCTTTATCGCCCTGGTCTTCGTGTTAACCATGAAGCTGATCTCTATGTTCTCCGGCGACCTGCGTCCTTTGGTGACCAATTCCCCGTATTTCTATATCTCGCTTACCGCGATGATCCTCGGAACACAAATGTTCCTGGCTGGATTTATCGGTGAACTGATCTCGAGGAACTCGCCCAACAGAAACAACTATAAGATAGAATCAGAAATATGAATACACTTGAGCTGATACAGAAACGCTGTTCGATCCGCCAATATGCACCCACTGCGGTGGAAGAGGAAAAAATAGACTACCTTCTGGAAGCAGCACGCCTGGCCCCTTCGGCTGTCAATTTCCAACCCTGGTATTTTCTGGTGGTAAAGGAAGACGAGGGACGCCGCAAACTACAGGAATGCTATCCGCGGGAATGGTTCAAACAGGCCCCGTTGCTGATACTGGTTTGCGGAGACCACAGCCAGTCGTGGAAACGGCAATCCGACGGTAAAGATCACATGGACATCGACGTAGCCATTGCTACGGAACATATCTGCCTGGCAGCTGCCGAACAAGGTTTGGGAAGTTGCTGGGTTTGTAATTTCGATACGGCCCTGTGCCGGAAACATTTCAATCTGCCGGAAACGGTAGAACCGGTGGTAATCCTGGCGATAGGTTACCCCGAAAACCCGGATCTGTTCGCTAAGACTCCGAAGAAAAGGAAAGCGACGGACGAGGTTAGCAAAAGGGAAACATTTTAATTTATGTCAATTATAGAAATAGTGTTACTAGCCATCGGATTATCGATGGACAGTTTAGCCGTGTCTGTAACCGGCGGTGCCGTCATCCGGAACTGCACCGTTTGTAATATGGTTAAGATCGGCTCTTTTATGGGTATCACACAAGCCACAATGACGGTTTTAGGCTATTTGGCTGGCGTCGGATTCCAGAAATACATTACAGCCTTCGACCACTGGATCGCATTTGTCCTGTTGCTTTACCTGGGCGGCAAGATGATTTACGACAGCACCCAGGAGGAAGACGAGGATTGCAAAACGAATCCGCTCTGCAACAAAACATTGTTCGGATTATCCATAGCCACCAGTATCGATGCGCTGGCTATCGGTATCTCGTTGGCAATCCTGAAATCGGATATCGTTATCCAGGCATCCCTGATCGGTATCGTCACTTTCCTGATGTCGGCCTTCGGCGTTTATTTCGGAAGCCGCTTCGGACGGAAAGTAGATTTGAAACTCGATCTGCTCGGCGGACTGATCCTGATAGGTATCGGAGCAAAAATACTAATAGAACACCTGTTCTTAAGCTAATAAAGGAAATATATGAAAAGTCAGGAATTACGTAAGCTGGCACCGGAACTCGACTCGCTTCGCCTCGGAAGCGGCTGGAGCATCGAAGACCTGAGCAAACCACAGATCATCGTTGAAAGCAGCTACGGGCACAGCCATCCCGGAAGCGCCCATCTGAACAAACTGGTGGAAGAAGCCGGAAAAGGAATCAACGACGCCGGAGGACGGGCAGCCAATTACTATGTTACTGACATTTGCGACGGAGAAGCACAAGGCCATGACGGAATGAACTACTCACTCGTATCACGCGACCTGATGGCAGCCATGATGGAGATACACGTCAAAGCAACCCCTTTCGATGCAGGCGTTTTCATCACCAGTTGCGATAAATCGGTCCCGGCTCACCTGATGGCAATCGCCCGCCTGAATATGCCGGCCCTTCTCATACCGGGAGGCATTATGAAAGCCGGTCCCAATCTGCTGACATTGGAACAGATCGGAACGTACAGTGCCCAATATGAACGGAAAGAGATTACCGAAGAACAATTCTTCGCCTACAAGAAAGAGGCTTGCCCTACTTGCGGGGCCTGCTCGTTCATGGGAACGGCTTCCACCATGCAGGTCATGGCTGAAGCACTAGGCATCGCGCTCCCCGGTTCAGCTTTGATCCCGACTCATATACATTATTTAAAAGAGGTATCCCGCTATGCCGGTCAACGTTCCGTCGAATTGGCTAAAGAAGAATTAGCGCCATCCGACATCCTGACGATCGATGCTTTCAGGAATGCGATCATGGTACATGCCGCCATAGCCGGTTCCAGCAACAGCCTGCTGCATCTGCCTGCCATCGCTCACGAACTAGGCATCGAACTTCCGGCAGAACTGTTCGATGAAATACACCGGCAAATCCCATTCCTGCTGAATATCCGTCCGAGCGGATTCTGGCCGGGCGAATACTTCTGGTATGCCGGTGGCGTTCCTGCCATTATGGAACAACTAAAAGGCGTACTAAACCTGGATGTCCGGACAGTCACCGGCAAATGCCTGGGAGAAAACCTCGAAACCCTGCAAAGAAACGGCTTCTACGAAGGATGCAACAAATACTTATCCCCGCTTGGAATAAAATCCGGAGATATTATCAAATCTTTTGAAACCCCGATCCGGAAACAGGGAGCCATTGCCATATTAAAAGGCAATCTTGCGCCGGAAGGAGCCGTTGTCAAACACGCCGCCATCTCTCCCAACCTGATGCAGGCAACGTTGACAGCCCGTGTATTCAACAGCGAAGAGGAAGCATTGCAAGCCGTATTACAAAAAGATATCCACCCGGGAGATGCCGTATTTATCCGCTACGAGGGTCCGAAAGGCAGCGGTATGCCTGAAATGTTCTACACAACGGAAGCGATCGCCTCCGATCCTGAACTCGCAGAAAGCATCGCCCTCATTACCGACGGACGTTTTTCCGGAGCTACCCGTGGCCCCGCCATCGGCCACGTCTCACCGGAAGCCTACGAGGGTGGTCCTATCGCCCTGGTAGAAGACAACGACCTGATCCGTATCGACATCCCGGCACGTAAGCTCGACATCATCGGAACAAACGGACAGCAACTGCTCCCGGAAGAAACAGAACGCATCTTGTCAGAACGCCGGAAGCGATGGATACAACCTGCATCCCGCCATACGAACGGCATCCTGGACATTTTCACACACAATTGTGCGTCTCCCATGAAAGGGGCCTATATGGAAAACAGAAAGGCTTAACCATTGACCTTGGTTGAATTACAATAAATTTTAGTATCTTTGCAGCGCTAAAATTTAAAGAGATGTACAAGAAGATTTACCTGGTGCTCAGCTTATGGATACTCATTTTCACAGCCTGTACAAAACAGAAACAATATTTTGAAGAAAGTGGTTCCGTTTTCCATACAATCTATCATATCAAATATGAAGGTTCTGAATTATTGACTGAAAAGATCGATGCCGAACTTCAGAAATTCAATCTTTCCCTGAACCCGTTCAATCCGAACTCAATCATATCGAAAGTGAACCAGAACGAACCTGTCGAAGCAGACGACTGGTTCATCGAGGTATTCAACAAAGCCAAGGAAGTATCGGATCATTCGGAAGGAGTCTTCGACATAACCTGCGCCCCGCTCGTCAACCTGTGGGGATTCGGTTTCAGCAAAATGGACAGCGTAACACCTCAGATGATCGACAGCATCAAACAATTTGTCGGTTATCAGAAAGTCAGGCTCGACGGACGGAAAGTAATAAAAGACGATCCCCGTATCCTGCTGAACTGCTCCGCCATTGCCAAGGGATATGCCAGCGACGTGATAGCACGCCTGCTCGAACGGGAAGGAGTCGAAAATTACATGGTCGAAATCGGAGGCGAAGTCACGATGAAAGGTGTCAACCAGAATGGAAAATGCTGGCGTATAGGCATAAACAAACCTGAAGACGATTCGACAGGAATAAAGAACGATGTCGGCGAAGTGGTCGAATTATGCAAAAAAGGAGGCGTAGCTACCTCCGGCAACTATCGTAACTATTATATCAAAGACGGTAAGAAATATGCCCATACCATCGATCCGCGTACGGGCTATCCATCCGAACAAAGCATATTAAGTGCGACGATTGTTGCGGACGACTGTATCACCGCAGACGCTTATGCCACAGCATTCATGGCTATGGGCCTCGAAAAAGCCCGCGAAGCCGCAAAGAATATCCCAGGAATCGAATACTATGTTATCTACACCGACGAAAACGGTAAACATCAGATAGAATACTCTACCGGTATGCTCCAATTTCTTCCGAACAGGAAGATCGAAGCACTACTGAGCGAGTAGCAATTTTTTATGAAGAATTTTATTAATCAATTTGAGTGTAAAGAAGTAAAAGCCGGTGAAGTAGTATATGACACAGAACAAATGGGAAACATATTACTTTTTGTCACAGCAGGAAAACTTCTTATTTGTTCGATAGCAACGCCGGTAGTAGAAGTCAATGCAGGTTATTTCGTCCTGTTACCGGCAGAAAAACGTCATATCGTAACGGCTATCACAGATGTACAAACGGTACTTATGCATGCAGGAACATTATCGACAATGATCACGGAAGACCCGGAATGGAACCCGGAACGTCCGGTGGTTCTACCCACTTTTCCATCATTAGCAAAAACGATTTTCCTGCTTGAATCCTATCAGAAAGAAAAAAGGTCTAATTTAAATTAGACCTTTATTTACTTTCTATGTTTCCGATCAGAAACGCTTAATGAGGAACGACGGATTGATCCGGAGGTAAACACCGGCAGAGAAGCTAGTCGCACTACCGGATTTCCCGACCTCACCGGCAG
Source organism: Parabacteroides sp. AF14-59 (assembly GCF_003479515.1). Classification (NCBI taxonomy): domain Bacteria; kingdom Pseudomonadati; phylum Bacteroidota; class Bacteroidia; order Bacteroidales; family Tannerellaceae; genus Parabacteroides; species Parabacteroides sp. AF14-59. The sequence continues at coordinate 112,806 of NZ_QUHH01000019.1, forward strand.
CCGGACCGAACTTATTCACCGACAAATGCTGATACACATCCACATCTACGCCCAAAGAAAATCCCTTTCCGAAACTCCTGGAATATTCCAGTCCTAAATAAACCATATTCTGTCCGTCAAAAGAAACCCCTTCTTTCGAAGTCGACACCGCCCCGTAAAACGGACTTCCGAACATCGAAATGAACTTATTACTGTTCCAGTAAGATGCTTTCACCCGAAAATCAGAAATATCCGCGGAAGCCCGGGCATAAAAACCGGAACCACTACCATAAGGCCATAACTTTCCGGCCTGCTGATAATAGCCTGTCACGTCAAACTCCAGGTTCACGCTCCGGAAAACCCGATTTCCCGTATTCCAGACTGTCCCTACACCCACCGAACCATTCATCAGCGTCTGTACCGAATTGGTAAGAATCGTATCGATCTCCCCTCCCCGATGCTGGGCCAACCCTTGCACTGGCGCATAAAAATGAAAGCGGGCATCCGGGTCATTCAGCTTATAACGTCCCGACACCCCCACGGTAAACGCCTCCTGATGCGTATCGTCACGGAAAATAAAACTCTCCCAATTCACCCACACATCCAGATCGAACCGGCGTGAATCATATAATAACTGCAACCCAGCTTCCGGATCAGCCGTCAGGTTCAGCTCCGGATTATACAGCGGTTCGATCAAATTATGATTAGCCCCGCCATAAATATCTCCGAGAACGACATTCACATGATCAGACAAAGCTATCTGCGCACGAAAAAAAGGAAGCACATGAAAACCATGCTGAAACTGGTCGCCTTTCCATCTGGCAATATCCTGATATGCCAAAGCCGGATATTTTTTGGCACCCCAATAGCGTAACATATGTACGCCCAACTCCAGTTTAATATTACTCAAAGGATAAAAGACAGCTTTCGGCTGTAACCAGAAGCCCGGCAATGAATATCCCTTCATAATAGAACCAGAATATTCATTATCTTTAAAAAAACTAATATTGTCCACCTCGACAAGCAACTGTCCTTTCTTTTCCGGATCGATACGATGGTCCGACTTAAAGACCCGGTCGGGTATCTGTGCACGGACCGGAGATATGATAAACAGATTTATAATCAAGAGACATACGCCTGATAAAAGAAGGCGGGCAGATTTCATAAGAAGAGTTTTCATCTATTTTAAAATTTGCAGCAAACGTAAGAAATAATCGTCAATAAAAAAAGGGACATGGAGTTTAACTTCCATATCCCTTCCTATGCTATTTGTCAAAACTATCTCAACGTCTCGGAGTAGCTTCTTTAACAACCATCTGACGACCTTCGTATTCTGCGCCGTTCAGTTCGTTGATTGCATTTCTGCCTTCATTTTCGTTTGTGAATTCAGCGAATGCAAAACCTTTAGATCTGTTTGTGTCGCGATCGATGATCAACTTAACTGATTCTACAACGCCATACTCTTCCAAAACCTGCTGTAAGTCAGATTCTCTAACCCGATAGTTCAGGTTACCAATGTAAATATTCATACAAAAAATAATATAAAATAATTAATAAAAAAAACTTGTAACAAATAATCTTGGAAAGGTCGATTACTACAAAATAAATTCATTGTTGAATATTACATCTGAGATAAAAGAACTATTTCTGAAAACTATGTTGTTTACACGTCGCAAAGGAAAGTATTTTTATTCGATAACCAACTATATTCACCTAAATTATTTGTCAATCGAATCTCTTTTTATATTTTTGTAACAAATAACCAAGGGAGGAAATATTTTTTCATCGTGCAGAAGGCTCAAAAAACAAGCCTTTAGAACCAAAAACGGTAACCATTTGCCTTCAACATTGGCGAGTTATTGAAAATTATAGTATTTTTGACCAATTATATCGCATATTTTTCCTTTTTAATCCGATTAAGAAGGGCTAAATTTGCACAATTATTTTTTGAACTTAAATTGACATGGAAAAAATCGAAGTAAAAGAAGCTAAAGGTAAACTTGGCATTCTCGTTGTGGGTGTAGGTGGAGCAGTATCAACCACCATGATTACAGGTACTCTGGCTGCTCGTAAGGGAGTAGCAAAACCAATCGGCTCGATCGCGCAGATGGCGACTATGCGTTTGGAGAACGGAGAAGAGAAAGCAATCAAAGACATCGTGCCTTTGGCTGATCTGAACGATATTGTATTCGGCGGTTGGGATATATTCCCCGATAATGCATACGAGGCTGCCATGTATGCAGAAGTATTGAAAGAAAAAGACCTGAACAACGTGAAAGAAGAATTGCAGGCTATCAAACCGATGCCGGCTGCATTCGATCACAATTGGGCAAAACGCTTAAACGGAACGCACATTAAAAAAGCGGCGACCCGTTGGGAAATGGTAGAACAACTGCGCCAGGATATCCGCGACTTCAAAGCCGCAAATAACTGCGAACGTATGGCAGTTCTGTGGGCAGCAAGTACGGAAATCTACATTCCGCTGTCAGAAGAACACATGTCGCTTGCCGCATTGGAGAAAGCCATGAAGGAAAACAACACCGAGGCTGTTTCTCCGAGTATGTGTTATGCTTACGCAGCCATTGCAGAAGGTGCTCCGTTCATCATGGGTGCTCCTAACCTGTGCGTGGATACACCTGCTATGTGGGAATTCTCCAAACAGATGAATGTCCCTATCTCCGGTAAGGACTTCAAGAGCGGACAGACACTGATGAAGACCGTACTGGCTCCGATGTTCAAAACACGTATGCTGGGCGTAAGCGGCTGGTTCTCTACTAACATCTTAGGAAACCGCGACGGTGAAGTATTGGATGATCCTGCAAACTTCAAGACAAAAGAAGTAAGTAAACTGTCAGTGATCGACAACATCTTCGAACCTGAAAAATATCCGGATCTGTACGGTGACGTATATCATAAGGTACGTATCAACTACTACCCGCCCCGTAAAGACAACAAAGAAGCATGGGATAACATCGATATCTTCGGATGGATGGGTTACCCGATGGAAATCAAGGTAAACTTCCTTTGCCGCGACTCCATCCTCGCTGCTCCTATCGCTCTCGACCTGGTATTGTTCAGCGATCTTGCCATGCGTGCCGGCATGTCTGGTATCCAGACCTGGCTGTCATTCTTCTGCAAGAGCCCGATGCACGACTTCGAACACCAGCCTGTTCACGACCTGTTCCAGCAGTGGAGAATGGTTAAACAGACTTTGCGTGATATGATCGGAGAAAAAGCACCTAGCTATCTGGATTGATACACACATATAAGAAAGATTTCTTCTATCCGTTCAAAAAGTTTTTCCACGGATAGAAGAAATTCTTTTTCATATATCAATCATCTTTATTCAAATAGTTTCTGATAAAATATGGATTATGCAATCATTGCGGCAGGCGAGGGTTCCCGGCTGGTGCAAGAAGGAGTAAAATGCCCCAAACCACTGGTACAACTGAACGGTACGACATTAATAGACCGGTTGATCGATGTTTTTCTGAAAAACGACGCATCATCTATCAGTATTATCGTCAATGAAGAAATGACGGAAGTACAGGAACACCTGCGTAAGATGGAACTACCCGTTCCCTTTTACCTGCTGGTAAAGTCCACGCCCAGTTCCATGCACAGCTTTTACGAGCTAAGTCACTATCTGGACAGCGATAACATCTGCCTGACTACCGTCGATACCATTTTCAGGGAAGAAGAATTCGGCGGATATATCCGTGAATTCCTGAAAGACAACCAACTGGACGGTTTGATGGCTGTAACGGATTTCATCGACGACGAAAAGCCGTTATACGTAGATACCGATGAAGATCTAACGATCCGCGGCTTTCTGGACAAACAGGGAGAACCGGCATGCACCTATATATCCGGCGGCATCTACTGCCTGCGGCGTTCCGGATTGAAAGTGCTGAACAATGCCATTGAACAAGGCATGTCACGCATGCGCAATTACCAGCGCCAACTGATAGCCGAAGGATTAAAGCTAAAGGCATATCCTTTCAGCAAGATCGTAGACGTAGACCATGCAGAAGATATCCAAAAAGCCGAAGAGTTTTTAAACAGTTAACAGTTGACAAGTGACAATTGACAGTTCGTTCGGTAACTCTCACTTGTCATCTGTCATCTGTCAACTATCAACTGTCAACTAAAAAAGTAATGAGCAAACTAACTATAGCAGGTATTCGTCGGGAAAATCAGTTTTCCCCCAATCATATCGGGAACGATGCCGCCATCTTTACCCTGACCGTTCAGCACCTGCGCGATCTGGGATGTGAAGTAAACGAATACATAGAATCAGACCTGATAGTCCGTCATTTCCAGGAATCAGCCATTTTCAATATGGTAAGGAACTGGACCTCTATCCATAAACTCCAGCAAATGGAAGACCGGGGCTATACGGTTATCAACTCCGGTTATGGAATTGAGAACTGTACACGTGAGAAAATGACCCGCCTGTTAATGTCGAACAACATCTCACATCCTGCCAGCCTGATCCTTCCGACCGACGAAGATCCGACTGCCGCCCTTGAAGAAGCGGGATTTTTCAACAGCTGGATCAAACGGGGTGACTTTCATGCCATCCACCGGGAAGACGTCACTTACGTCAGAAACCCGGAAGAAGCCAAAACGATCCTGAAAGAATACGCGATCCGCGGAATCAAAACAGCCGTGATCAACGAACACCTGGTCGGCGACCTGGTCAAATTTTACGGCGTGACGGGAACAGATTTCTTTTATTGGTTCTATCCGTCTAACCAGCATCACAGCAAGTTCGGTTTAGAACAAATAAACGGAACAGCCAAAGGCATTCCGTTTGACAAGCCAAAGCTGCAGCAGCTTTGTAGCCAGGCTGCGGAAGTTCTGAATATACATATTTACGGAGGCGACTGCATTATATCCGAAGACGGTTCGATCCGCCTGATCGATTTTAACGACTGGCCCAGCTTTGCCCCTTGCCGTGACGAGGCTGCCCCCCACATTGCCCGCCGTATCTATAATTTAATCAGCAAATAATGGAAGAGACAACAAAGAAACCTGATATAGAGTCCACACTCAAATCCCTGGATACCGAAGAGTTCATCGATATCCATTTCTATCGCCCGATCGGTTACCGTTGGGCGTTATTCTTCAATAAACTGGGAGTATCTCCCAATGCGATCACGGTCGCCAGCATATTCATCGGCATCGCCGCCGGTATCTGCTTCTATTACCAGAGCCTGACTATTAATATAATAGGTATGCTGCTGCTGATCTGGGCAAACTCATACGACAGTGCCGACGGTCAGTTGGCACGTATGACCGGTAAAAAAACACCTCTGGGACGTATCCTGGACGGGACAGCCGGAGACTGTTGGTTTATAGCCATCTACGCAGCTATCTGCCTTCGCCTGACACCGGAATGGGGCATCTGGATCTGGATATTTGCAGCCATCACCGGATTTTTCCACAGTAAACAGGCTGCTATGGCAGATTATTACCGGAACATCCACCTGCTCTTCCTGAAAGGAAAGGCAGGCAGCGAACTCTCCCACTCTCCTGCCCTGAAAGAGAAATACAAGACCATGAGCTGGAAAAAGGATTTCATCTACAAACTTTTTGAAACATTTTATATCAACTATACGGTCGGACAGGAATCGCTGTCGCCCAGGTTTCAGAAAATGATGCACATAATCCGCACCAAATATCACGACGAAGCGCCGGAATGGTTCCGTAAAGCCTTCCGTGAAAAAAGTCTGCCGTTGATGAAATACACCAATATGCTATCTTTCAACACGCGTGTCATTGCCCTATTTGTCAGTCTGTTCATCGACATGCCGTGGTTGTATTTCGTATTTGAGATGACAGTATTGAATATCATGCTGGCATATATGATCGTCAAACACGAACATATATGTACCGCATTCACCAAAGAGCTTGAATCAAAATCATAAATATATGTTCGAACCAGACAAGATAAAAGGAATCATATTCGATTACGGCGGCACCATCGACAGCAATGGCATGCATTGGGCCGAAGTGATCTGGATGGCTTACCAGGCAGAGGAAGTTCCGGTCAGTAAAGAAACTTTCCGGAATGCTTATGTGCACGGCGAACGGACATTAGGTAAAAATCCGATCGTAAAACCCCATCATACTTTCCTCGACATGCTGCGCCTGAAAACAGACATACAGATCGAATGGCTCAAAGCAGGTGATTTTATCCCGGAAGCATACGCAACATCCGGATTAAAACAACGGCTTGCCGACTGGTGCTACGCGTATGCACGTAAATCCATCGACACAGCCCGTCCCATACTTGAGGCTTTATCGCAGAAATATCCGCTGGTACTGGTATCCAATTTCTACGGAAACATCGAATCGGTCCTGAAGGATTTCCACCTGGACAGCTATTTCCAGTCAATTGTCGAATCGGCCGTAGTCGGTATCCGCAAACCCGATCCTGCCATATTCGGATTAGGAGTAAAAGAGTTATCGCTTCCTGCTGAAGAGATCGTCGTTATCGGCGATTCCTACGACAAAGATATTGTCCCGGCCACTACTATCGGATGCCAAACAATCTGGTTGAAAAGCATCGGCTGGAGCGATTACGAAGGAAATGAAACAGCTGATCTCGTTATTACGGATTTCCCTGAGTTGGAAAAGGCTTTCGCCCTGTAGACATTTTGACCATCAATGGTTCAATAAGAACCTTTCAGAAAATAAAAGCCGCCCTATCTTTGCATATAAAAAAGATAGGGCTTTATTATGTTGAAAAGATGTGTTTTTTTACTATTCGTTCTACTCACCTCATGCGATCTGATAGACTACCATCCGTACGACGGAAGAATATCGTACAAAGAAGATAAAGATATTAATGAAACGAATATCTTTAAGATACAGAATACCTGCCAAAATAAAGACACCATCCGTTTTGCCTTTACAGGCGACACGCAACGCTGGTTGGACGAAACAAACGATTTCGTGAAGCATATCAATCAACAGGATTCCATCGATTTTGTCATTCATGGAGGAGACCTGACCGATTTCGGTATTAAAAAAGAATACATCTGGCAACATTCGATCCTGTCCAAACTGAAAATGCCTTATGTCGCCCTGATCGGTAATCATGATATTATTGGTAACGGGGAACTGGTATACGAAGACATGTACGGTCCCAAAAACTTTTCGTTCCGGGTCGGACCTTCACATAGTTATGGCGGAGGAGCCACATTCCGTTTCATCTGCCTGAATACGAATGCCCTCGAATACGATTACTCTATCCCCGTACCTGATTTTTCCTTTATAAAGAGTGAACTGAACAGTACAACGGAAGATGATAAATGTACGATCTTTGTCATGCATGTACCGCCCGGAAGCGAGCAATTCAATAATAATGTGGCAGATATCTTCCAGGAAAAGATTCGGGAATTCCCCAACCCACTTTTTTGCCTGCATGCCCATGATCATAACTTTGCCGCCCGCGAGTTATTCAACGACGGGATTATTTATTATTGCTGCGACAATATCGGCAAACGTACCTATTTACTCTTTACTGTAACACCAGATAGCTACTCCTATGAAATCATTAAATTTTAAAACACCCTTACTACTCATATTCATACTTTTATCGTTTTACACAACAGCTCAGGACAGTATCCCGGCAATAACAGGGTATGAAAAACGCATAGAAAGATACACGTCATTATGGGATCATCTGATTCCCCGATACAGCAAAATACAATTTGCCGGATCGATGGGAATGTTTTCCTTCGGAGTCGGCTGGAACTATTACCGCCATCATTGGGAAACAGACCTTTTATTCGGCTTTGTCCCCAAAACCACCCGTAACCTGAAAGCAGAAAGTGCCAAAAAACGTCATGCTATGGCTACATTTACATTAAAACAAAATTATATTCCCTGGAGAGTTCCATTGCACAAAAACATCGATTTCGAACCGTTAACAACAGGACTATACATAAACACTCTGCTCAACAGGCAGTTTTGGGTCCATAGCCCGGACAAATATCCCGAAGGATATTACTTTTTTTCAACCCGGATACGAACCCATATCTTTTTGGGCGAACGTGTCACTTTCAAGTTCAATAATCCGGGACGCTGGCATAAATCCGTCACGTTATTTTATGAACTCAGCTCATGCGACCTGTACATATTGAACAAAATCGGGAACAAATATCTAAAGCCGAAAGATTTTTTAAGTTTATCGTTTGGGTTAAAATTTCAGATACTGTAAAAAGAAGTTTTTAATATATATAAAAAAGCGGCTTCTTATTGTAATATTTAACACATAATCACACTCTCCGAAAAACCGCAAAACTGTAACGACACTCAGTATTCATTTTAATAGATAAACAGCTATATCACATAGATATAAGATACAAAGTAGTGACTAAAAAAAACGATCGTTTTTTTTAGTCACCGCAAAGGTATACATTTTATTTATATCTGCAACAAAGAAAAAGTAGTAAGATTCTAATAATCAAAAGATCCATAAAAATAATCCTAATTGTTAAAGCGAACAAAATAGTGACTAGAAAAAACGATCGTTTTGGCTAGTCACTATTTCGTCACCCTACCTCTGGGACTGACGAACTTTGTCGTATAAAAACAACTAGTATTAAATAATGGCTTACCTACTTATAGCTATATCCTTACTTATATCAATATTCCTATCAGCACTGATAATTCCGCGCGTTCTGGTAGTTGCATTCCGAAAAAAGTTATTTGACATACCAGATGAACGGAAAGTCCATAGTGGCATAATTCCCCGTTTAGGCGGTATCACTTTTGTCCCCACTATCCTCTTTGCCCTCTGTTTCACGACCGGTCTTCGTTATTTAATCGGTTATGAAATCCCTTCAGAGAGTCTTCATTTCATAATCCCTGAATTTTATTTCATGGCCTGTGGCCTGACGTTATTGTATTTATCAGGAATAAAAGACGACCTGGTAGGACTACGCTATAGAAGTAAATTCGTCATACAGATCATAGCCGCCAGCCTCATTCCCCTATCCGGCCTATGGATCAACAACTTATACGGTATCTTCGGCATTAACGAACTTACCCCCTGGCTAGGAATCCCTTTTACAATCCTATTAACTGTATTTATCGTCAATGCGATCAACCTGATCGACGGCATCGACGGATTAGCTTCAGGACTTAGCAGTATATCACTGTTAACTCTGGGCAGCATATACGTTTATTATAGCCAATGGATATACGCTACACTTGCGTTCTCCACTCTTGGAGTATTGCTTCCTTTCTTTTATTATAATGTATTTGGAAAAGTAGATCGCTGTAAAAAGATATTTATGGGTGATACCGGGAGCCTGACACTTGGTTATATATTAGCTTTTTTAGCAATCTCCTATACCAATAACAATCCAGAAAGAGCACCTTATTCAGAAGGAGCAATCGTTATTGCTTTCTCTACCCTAATAGTCCCTATGTTCGATGTGATCCGGGTAATATTGGTACGCGCACGAAATCACAAAGGAATATTTGACGCAGACAGGAATCATATACATCATAAATTCCTAGATATGGGTTTTAGTCCGCGCAGAGCCATGATCTGTATACTAGCAATGGCATTATCATTTAGTATCATCAATATTATATTGGCATCTGTCATAAATAACAATATACTGCTACTGGCAGATATAATTGTCTGGATTGGATTAAATTTATGGTTTGATCAAATACGCGACAACCAGAAAGAAATTAAAATCCAATAATATTGCAAACCCAAACACATCATATTTTTGAAGTAGTTTTTTCATTATATATAACAGGGATAGTTCCCACTATAAAATTGTAATTCAAATGATACCAGTAGTTAAACCTTTCATCGCACCATCAAATGAAATGATGCCAGAGATAGAAAAAATCCTTTACAGTGGCTATATTGCTGAAGGAGAGAAAGTTTATGAATTCGAACATAAATTTCAAGAATGGGTCGGAAATCCTCATTGTGTTTCTCTTAATTCAGGTACTGCAGCATTACATATAGCCTTAATGCTTGCAGGAGTAGGATTGAATGATGAGGTTATTAGTACCCCTCTTACAGCAGAACCAACAAATGTAGCAATAAAACTTGTAGGGGCAAAAGTTGTATGGGCAGACGTAGATTCTACAACTGGATTAATTTCTCCTGAAAGCGTCCGTTCACTTATTACTCTGAAGACAAAAGCCATTATGGTAGTCCATTATGCAGGTATGGTTTGTGATATGGATAAATTAAATGCTATTAGTAAAGAATTCAATATCCCCATAATTGAAGATGCAGCCCATGCAATGGGAAGTAAATATTTAGGAAAAAAGATAGGAAACAATTCACCTTTTACTATTTTTTCCTTACAAGCAATTAAACACTTAACAACTATTGATGGCGGTATTTTGACCTTAAAAAATCAAAAAGATCAAGATCAAGCACGCTTAAAACGTTGGTTTGGTCTTGATAAAACCAAACCTCGTCTTGAAAATGATATCAAAGAACCGGGATATAAATATCATATGAACAACGTTAATGCGACAGTTGGACTCGTTCAAATGCGCTATTTAGATTATATTATAAACTCACATATTGCTAATGGCAAATATTATGATGAGGAATTAAAGAATATTGATGGGATAGAATTGATTCCTTATTATACAAACACTGAACCATCCTATTGGTTATATACTATGAAGGTAGAACGACGTACAGACTTTTGTAAAATGATGTCCGAAAATGGTATTCTTGCATCTGAATTACATTTACGGAATGACCGCCACTCTATTTTCGCTGAATCAAAAAGAGAGTTGCCTGCTTTAGATGATTTTTATCAAAAGTTTGTTCATATTCCCTGTGGATGGTGGATTTCAAAAGAAGACATAGAAAGAATTGTCACATTAATAAAAAAAGGATGGTAAGATGATAGATCTTTATAAGCCTTTTATGCCAAAAGAGTTACCCGAATTAAACTCAATTCTACATTCCGGAGCATTAGCTTATGGCAAATGGGGAAAAGCATTCGAACAATCAATAAAAGAATTTATTGGTTGTAATGAAGACGTTTTAGTTGTAAACTCTTTTACGGCAGCTATTCAAGTAACATTATCTACACTAAATATCAAAATAGGTGATGAAATTATTGCATCACCCCAAAGTTGTCTAGCATCCACTCAACCCCTTTCCACTTATGGTGCAAAAGTTGTATGGGCAGATATAGATCCACAAAGGGGAACATTATCTCCAGAAAGTGTTGAAAGTAAAATAACTCCACAAACAAAAATTATTTTCCATAATCATCATTGTAGTTATCCTGGTTATATTGATGAAATAAATGCTATTGGGAAAAAATATGGGATAACCGTTATTGATGACTGCATAGAATCTTTCGGTTCAAAATACAAAGGACACATTCTTGGAAATTTAGATACAGATATAACTATATTTTCATTCCAAACAGTTAGACTACCCAATACAATCGATGGTGGAGCAATAATATTTAAAGATAGGACACTTTATGAAAAAGCATTAAAAGTTAGAGATTTAGGTGTTGATCGCAAAACCTTCCGTAATTCATTAGGTGAAATTAGTACATTGAGTGATGTTTCAATACATGGTTATGGAGTAACAATGAACGAGGTATGCAGTTATATTGGCTATTGCCAAATGCAAAATTTACCCCAATTATTTGCAAAGCAAAGAACTAACGCCAAAATTTGGCAGAAAAATATAATTAAACAATACCCCAACATAAAACTACTTAACACAAGAGAGATTGAACCATCATACTGGGTTTTTGGTATTTTAGCAGTCGATAAATTAGCTACATTAAATCATTTTAGAAACTTAGGATATTATAGTTCTGGAGTACATATTCCTAACACACTCTATAGTATATTCAGTCAACAAGGAGAGTTTCCTGGAGTTAATCAATTTAATAATCAGTTTATAGCACTACCAAGCGGATGGTGGTATAACAATAAAATAACAGAGTTATGACTATTCGAGAAAATGTTTTAGTAGCAGGATCTGGAAATATTACAGGTATGAATATAATTTCAGCACTTAAAACAGCCAACATTCCTGTTTATGGTTGTGATTTTAATACAATAAACCCAGCCAATACATTATGCAATAATTTCATTATTCATAAATGTGACTCAAATGAGTATATAATAGATATATTAGATATAATTGAAAAATATCATATCACTCACATTATTGCATCAAACGATCATGATGTCAGAGCTTTAGCAGAAGCATATACAAAATTAGCAGATAGAAAAGTGAGCTTAAACGGTTATTCAGAAAATATTCTAAATTGGTTAGATAAAGAAAAAACAGCAACACTTTTTAGTCAAAATGGATTTTTAACACCACCAATTCTAAACGAAAAGTTCAATTTTCCATATGTATTACGCAAAAATAAAATGGGGAATAAACAAAAATTTGTTCATATAGTTAATTCTGAAAATGATTTACATAAAATTCAAAATGAAGATTATGAAAATGGAATTATTACAAGATATATTAAAGGTAAAGAATATACAATTGATGTTCTTTCAGATAGTAATGGAAAAGTTATATCTGCAATCCCACGTTTACGAATTGAAGTAAAAGGGGGTATGGTACATCATGCTAAAATAATCAATAATCAAAAACTTATTAATCTGATTTCACGGATGTGTATCCGTTTAAAAATCACAGGTATCAGTTGTATTCAATGTATTGAAAACAATGAGGGAGAATATTATTTCTTAGAAGTAAACCCACGTCCTGGAAGTGGAATGGATTTATCAATAAATGCAGGCGTTAATATACCTAAACTATGGTTTGAAAAAGCGACTAAAGCGCCAGAACCTAAATGGGGACTACAAATGATAAGATATTTCAACGGTTATTATTTCATGTAGAATTCAAATTATATGTGTGACTCCATAGCCTTTGATTTTGATGGAACATTAATAGATATATCAATGCGGGATTATCTTATATATCGCGATATTCTAACAGAGGGAAATTATAAGTACCTATCCTTTAATAATTATTGGGAAATGCGGCGATCAAAAATTAATATATTCAATCTTTTACAGTCAAGTAATGTTGATGAAAAATATTTTGACTACTTTATACAAAAACGAAAGTCACTTATTGAGATTGAAGAATATTTAAAAAAAGATATTTTATTTCCACACACAATTAAAACATTAAAATATTTAACACAACATTACAATTGTTACTTAGTTACAATGCGTAATAATAAATTTAATACACTGAGACAAATAGAATGGTTGGGAATTAATGATTATTTTAAAGAAATAATTGTAACATCTCAAAATAAAATAAATACATTTAGTAAAATAAAAAATTTAAAATTTGTCATTGGTGATACAGAAAATGATATTATACCCGCCAATAAACTAGCAATAATAAGTATTGCAATAACAACAGGTATTAGAAATGAAAAATTACTAAAAAAATACGAACCTGATTTTTTAATTAAAGACTTAATAGAAATCAAAAATATATTATACAATGTTTAAAGATAAGGTACTTTTAATTACCGGAGGAACAGGTTCTTTCGGTAGTACAATTCTAAGAAAATTTGCACATTCAGATTTAAGAGAAATAAGAGTTTTCAGTAGAGATGAAAAAAAACAAGAAGATCTAAGGATTGAATTGAAAAATGATAAAATAAATTTCATCATTGGAGACGTTAGAGATTTTCACTCTATAAATATGGCCATGGAAGGTGTAGATTATGTTTTTCATGCAGCAGCTCTTAAACAAGTTCCGTCATGTGAGTTTTATCCAATGCAAGCAATACAAACAAATATATTAGGTGCAGAAAATGTATTAGAGGCAGCAGTAGAAAACAATGTAAAACGTGTTGTTGTACTTTCTACAGACAAAGCCGTTTATCCTATTAATACAATGGGAATGTGCAAGGCTATGATGGAAAAACTTTGCATTAATAAAGCCAGAATGCCCAAAGTAAAAGCAAACAATGGAGTATTCTGTTGCACAAGATATGGGAATGTTATGTGTTCAAGAGGTTCTATAATACCGTTATTTATAAATCAAATAAAAAAAGGGGAGGCTATGACTATAACCGAACCAAATATGACGCGTTTTATGATGTCTTTAGAAGACTCAGTTCGCCTAGTATTATATGCATTTGAAAATGCTAATCCTGGAGATATATTTGTTCAAAAAGCACCAGCTGCTACAGTTGAAACACTAGCCATTGCACTTCGTGAATTATTTAATTCTAATAATGAAATTAAAATAATAGGTGCACGCCATGGAGAAAAAATGTACGAAAGTCTATGTGGGAAAGAGGAAATGAGTAAAGCAGAAGATATGGGAGATTTTTATCGAATACCAGCAGATTTTCGTGATTTAAATTATACAAAATATTTAGCAACAGATCCCCCTCGATTAATGAATATCGAATACAATTCTGATAATACAACTCGTTTAAATATAGAGGAATTAAAAAAATTATTATTAACACTAACATATGTGCAAGAAGAACTTGCATCATGGGAAAATAGAATATAACACATGTCTCTTTCTATAACACAAAAAAGTATATACAAAAGTATGATTTTCAATCACAAATACTATTCATACAATTAAAATTCATAGAAAGTAATTTCACATAATATGAAAAATAAGATTGGCCGTAATGTAGGAGCTAATATCATAGGAAAGCTATGGAATATAATTTCAATATACATATTTGTTCCCTTATGGATCAAAATCTTAGGTATAGAAGGGTATGGCATCATTACTTTTTATTCCGTGCTACTTACTATTTTGGTTTTTGCAGACGCAGGACTCACAGCTACACTAACACGCGAATACGCAAAAACAGACGTTTCGATTGATTACAAACGAAATTTGTTAAAAACAATCGAATTCGTCTACATTTTCATTTGTATCAGTGTTTTTATTGCTGTTTTTTGGGGAGCTGAATGGATCGTAAATGCTTTTTTAAAAACAGAAGCTATTCCATATATTAAACTAATATATTCTGTTCGATTTATGGGAGCAATTATAGCAATTTATCTTTTATATTCTCTTTATCAAGGAGGGTTAATGGGATTGCAAGAACAAGTCTGTGGAAATAGCATAAATATTTTATATGGGATCATGCGAAGTGGAGTTGTAGTAATTCCATTAATATTCTATCCAGATATTTTAGTTTTTTTCTTTTGGCAACTATTTTCTATTATTCTATTTTGTTTAGTTACTAGATATAAAATATATAACTATATAAAAACAGATAGATCTTCTTCTTTGCAATTCGGATATTTACGTTTAATTGGAGGATATGCAGCAGGTATGATGATACTTACAATTCTAGCATCCTTCAACACGCAATTGGACAAGTTATTAGTTAGTCATTTACTGCCATTATCTGAATTCAGTAAATATTCTTTAGCTTCAACTGTAGGACAAATTTCTTTGATGGCAACATTACCAATAGGACTCGCTTTTTATCCTGAGATTACCAGATTAGTTTCCATGAAAAAGGAAAATGAATTAAAAGTTATATATCA
>NZ_QUHH01000019.1:128438-133444 GCF_003479515.1 Parabacteroides sp. AF14-59
ATTATATTTATATATGGACACAGGATTTATCAATTTCAATTTCAATTGAATTTGCTGCAATTATTCTTGTTATTGCAAATTTATTTGTTGCATTACAATATGGTCCATATTTTCTTGCATTAGCTAATGGTCATACAAAAACAAATATGATTTTAGGAATAATAACAATAATATTCCTAGTCATATTATTATTAAAGCTAACACCAATATATGGCATTAATGGAGCAGCAATACCATTCTTTATAGTAAATCTAATTATTTTTTTTGTATTAGGATTTATTATAATCAATAAATTTTTAAAATCAGAGTTTAAAATATGGTTCTTATATGATTCATTACTACCTTGCATTATCAATTTAGTGATGATTACATGTATTGTTAGCATTAGTAAAAAATTTCCTCAAGGATATTTTACATTAATATATGGATTTATTGCTTTTACAATATCTCTAATATGCTGTAGTTTAGTTTTTTTAAAACGTTTTCCGGAACACAAAAATAACAAAATAATAAAAAATATAATTACATGGTTTTACTTTCGATAATTATACCTACAAAGAATCGATATACATGTTTATTCCCGATTTTAGAATCTTTGACAAAATATATTATCAGAGAGGATATTGAATTTATTATACAGGACAATTCTGATAATAATCGTAGTGCTATTACTTTTTTTCAAAATTTCAAAGATAAAAGATGTCATTATTACTATATATCAACCCCGCTTTCTATTGCAGATAATACAATTCAAGCCATTAATCATGTCAGAGGGAAATATGTTACTTTTATTGGAGATGATGATTTGATTTCTCCATACATTGCAAATATTGTTGATAAGATGGAATCAATGGCAGCAGAAGCCTTAATTTTTAATTGCGGTTATTATTGGTGGAATTCTGTCAAATTTGAAAAGGAGAATTATTATAAAAGAAAAGAAGCTTTATGGATTCCTTCTACTATTTCAAGAAAATTTATCAAAAAAAATAGTTCAGATGAACTTAATTTACTTTTAAATAATGGAGGAACTTCAATATTTAATCTTCCTCGCTTTTATCATGGAATAATCACTCTAGAAATATTAAATAAAATCAAACAAAAAGTTGGTACTTATCTGATAGGATCATGTCCAGATATAGCTTTCGCAACTGCAATTGCTTTAGTTATTGATCAATACTATTATTTAGATTATCCAGTAACTATTTACGGAGCCTCAAGTAACAGTGGAGGAGGATTGAGTGCTAATAATAGACATTATGGAAAAATAGAGGATCAAAAATTTTTAAAGAAAAATATACTAGAAGTATGGGATATTAATATTCCACGTATTTGGTCTGAACTAACGATTTATTCAGAAACAGTATCTGAAGTTCTAAGAGAATTCAAATGTCACAGAAAATTAAATTACAATGCTCTTTATGCTTCAATGATTATTAATGAATTTTTTTTAATTAATTATTTAAAACCCACTCTAAATCAATATTATCATAAACACAGAATTGAATTATTCACTTTCATAAAAGTGACAATAAAAAAACTCGCCGGCAAAATTAATAGAAATCTGAAATTCAAATTGAAAAAACACAAATATAATGTTTTCATTATGCCAAATGTAGATAGTTGCATGAAAAAACTACTAGAATATAAATTTTAATTGCGTTATATGACAAATAAAAAGAAAGAAAAATTTGACCTATACTATTACGCAGGGAAATATATTATATACGGTTTTATTATTTGTGCTATATTATCATATATATACACTACTTGTACAAAGAAGTTAAATGGAGATTTTATGGCTGAAGATGTAGAACTACCAAATTGGCTTTTACTTATCAATTTAATTATAACATTATTACCATTTTTAGTACTAAAAAAATTATATACATATTTTAAGATTAAATCCAAAAAAGTTTCCAAAATATCAATCAACATTCGTTTTTTTTCTCAATTCATTTACTTTTTAATTATATGGCATATATTTGTAACAATAGTATGGGGAGTAGGAAAAATGGGATCGCCTATGTATTCTGCTCCTTCAATAGTACTCCCTTTTATACAATTTTTTAATCGACTTAATCCTGCTATTATTGGAATAATATTCATTTTTATTTGTAAAAGCAAGAAAGAAACATTATCAGTATGCATTTTAATAATAATTCTAGGTATCTTACGAGCAGGACTTGGTTCTTTCATATTTATAGCCATGACTCTTTTTGTTAAATACAACAAAGACATTATATATTACATAAAAAAGAGAAAAATTTCATTTCTAATAGCGTTATTCATTTTCCCCACTTTTGTTCAAATAATGTATACACTAAGAAGTAATCTTAGATCAGAAAATTATGGAGATTTAGAAAATCCTTCTGTTGTAACATTAATAGGAGGCAAATTAATAGGAAGACTTTCTAGTTTTTCTAATTCAGCAATTATTCTTCAAAATCCAGCTTATTTTGCAATTTCTTCTCAAATGTTAGATACCTATTATTTTCAAAAACAGGCATTAGCTGGTATCATAGGAGCCACCCATATGCCAAATGAAATTCCTGAAAATCAACTAATAAAAGCATTTGAGCCAAATGCCGAAAACGTATCATTCATGTTAGGAACACAAGGGAATTTACTTATGTCCTTATATAAATCACCTTATGTGTTTATATTAAATTCATTAACCATAATATTATTAATCACTTTAAATTTTTCATTAGCCATACGATTAAGATTTTCGCAGTCAACAGAATTTGCTTTAATCAATATGGTCTATTGTGTAATGAGTGGGGTCGCAAATGAATTTACTTTTTACCTATTCACCACGTTTCTGGTTCTGATCATTTTTTATTTATTCAAAATTATACCAAATGGCAAAAAACATATTATTTGTAATAAATAGTCTACCTTATCCACTCTATAAAGATGGCATAACATTAATCAATTATAGAATATTAGAAAAAGCGCCTACAGATTATAGATTTCATATTGTATCATTTTCTGAAAGTGACGAATTTACAAAAGAAAAATTATCAAAACTCTTTCCACAGATTATTCAAATATCATGCATTGGCAGTTCTAAACATTTAAGTGATTTAATAAATCTAATTTCTTATGTACTCTTGGGAAGACGAATATTTTCTAGTAAATATAAAGACTATATATGCAATATTGATCTAGATAGTTTTGATTTAATTTACTTTTGTGCACCACCCTCTCCTTTATATTTCAGAAAAATATCGAGCAAAACACCGATATTTCTCAATGCTGTAGATTCTTTTTCTTTACTTAATGAACGCTTTTATTTATATCACAAAACTCTTTTTTTTAAATTAAAAAAATGGTTATATATGCATGCTGAAAAAAAATGTTTTTCAGAAGCATCTATTGTTAATTTCGTTTCTGAAATTGATCGGAAATATATATTTGAAAAATTAAAATCAAACAATATTATTTCTATTACAAATGGAGTAGATCTTAATTATTTTTCATTTAACAATGATAATAGAGACGAAAAATCTATTCTTTTTGTAGGTAATTATAATTATAAACCAAACGTTGAAGCTGTAATTCATTTTGTCAATAAGATATTCCCAATATTAAAAAAAAGACATAATGGACTTAAATTTTATATTGTAGGTATAAATCCTCCATTCAATTTTTGTAGTAATGATATTATCGTAACAGGCTTTGTAAAAAATGTAAAAGAATATTATCAAAGATGCACTCTCTTTGTATCACCTCTTACAACAGGATCTGGTATAAAAAATAAAATATTAGAAGCAATGGCTTCTGGAATACCAGTTGTATCAACTTCTATTGGTGCAGATGGTATTAATGGACTTGTTACAAGTCAAAACATTGAAATTGCAAATGACAGTAATGAGATGATTAATAAAATTGATTTACTTTTAAAAAACAGTAAACTGCGTCATATACTATCCAAAAATGGAAGATTATTAATGGAAACTTATTATAGTTGGGATTCAATTATCTCCCAATATTACCAAACATTCGAATCTCTAAAAAAATAAAAATGAAATGAATATTGCATTTATAATACCTTCACTTGCAAACAAAGGACCTATTATTTTGGTTAAAGACTTATGTTTTCATCTACAAAAATTAAATTGTTTTTGCAAAGTATTCTATTTTGATAATATAATTGAAATAAATATGCCTTGTGAAGCTAAACAAATAAGTTGGAAAGAAAATATAGACTTCAAAATGTTTGATATAATACACACACATATGTATCGTCCTGATGCATATATTTTTTTCAAAAAGCCTTTAATATCAAATAAAACAAAATTCATCACAACTCTTCATCAACATTTAGGAGAACAAATACAGTATGCATTTTCTGGTTTAAAAAAAGATTTTATTATTCAATCTTGGTTGATTTATCTTAGACGATTTGATGCTATTGTTACACTAAATGAATATCATCAAGATTATTATAAAAACAAAAAAAAAATCAAAAACACATTCATCATCTTTAATGGAAGAAATGTTCAAACAAACTTAGATATAGATATTCAAGACAAAATATACATAGAGAAGTTTAAAGAAAAATATCAAATAATTGGTGCTATAGCCTATATAACTAGTCGTAAGGGTTATGAACAATTAATTCAGGCATTAATATCGTTACCAAAGTATGGATTATTATTTGTTGGAGATGGACCAGAAGTTGAGAATTTAAAAAATCTATCACACAAAATAGGAGTAGCAGAGCGATGTTTATGGTTAGGAGCTAAAGTTAATGGATATAGGTATTTAAAATATATTGATATTTTTGCCATGACAAGCCGTACAGAAGGTTTTCCATTAAGTCTTATTGAGGCGGCTGCATATGGGAAACCAGTATTATGTTCTAATATACCTCTTTTTAAAAGTATTGTTGATGATCAAAAAGTTTGCTTTTTTGATTTAGACAATATAAAATCTCTGCTTTCTTCATTAAATAAAATAGAGAGTAATAAAGATATCTATTCTAAGAATATATTAAAATA
>NZ_QUHH01000019.1:133527-135033 GCF_003479515.1 Parabacteroides sp. AF14-59
TAAAAAAAAATTCTAAATTCATAATATATATATACATTTAATATTTTCATTCAAATGAAATTAAAATCTTAATTAAATATCACGATGAATATTTATCAGTATAGTTTCAGTAATAAAATATATATGATCTGGTGTTTTTTCCGCACAAGATTATTTTATCCACAAGCACGTATAATACGTTTTCCATTTGATATCAGAAATCGTAAAAATATTTATATAGGACATCAATTTACGGCAGGTAGAAATTGTCGTTTAGAAGTTTGTGGAGGCTCTATGAAAAATAAAAATATTTGTCTATCTATTGGAGATAATGTTCAAATCAATGATTATGTACATATTGCTGCTTATAAGAAAGTGGAAATAGGAAATGATGTTTTAATTGCAAGTAAAGTGTTCATTTCTGATATTAATCATGGAAATTATAAAAATGAAGAAAAATTTGATATCTCGCTTCCTCCAGAAAAGCAACCGTTATCATCTTCGTCTGTATATATCGGTAATAGTGTATGGATCGGAGAATCAGCCTGCATACTACCTGGAGTAACTATCGGAGAACATTCAGTTATTGGAGCATTATCTAACGTTACTAAATCTATTCCTGCTTATTCCATAGCTGTGGGTAATCCTGCACGAGTTATAAAACAATATAATTTTGAAACTCAATCATGGACACGAGTATAATTATCTTTATACATATATTATAACTATTAGATCATATGTTATTTTTCTTTTAAAATTTTGTTTTATTATACAATCATATAGTAACATTCATTATAAAAAATATTTTAATCCATTTTCATAAATGATCACAGCTTCTATCGTTACTTATTGCACTCCACAAGAGGAATTGGAGACTATATTATCATGTGCAAAAAATTCACCTATAGATAAAATCTATATAATTGACAATTCTCCCACTAGTATACTTCGCAATAATATTTACACCTTTTCTAATAATATAGAATATATTTGGGGACATGGTAATATTGGATATGGTAGTGCACATAACATCGCTATGAGAAAAGCTTATCAATCAGGGGCAACTTATCATATTATTTTAAATCCTGATATATCTTTTCAAAATGGAGTAATTGAAGCCTGTAGAGACTATATGGAACAAAATGCATCAGTAGGAACAATAATGCCAAAGGTTATTTACCCCAATGGGGAAACTCAATACTTATGCAAATTATTACCAACTCCTTTTAATCTAATTTTCCGGAGATTCTTTCCTTTTAAATTTCTAAAAAAATACAATGACAAATATGAATTGAGATTATTTGGATATGATAAAACAATAAATGTACCTTGTCTCTCTGGTTGTTTTATGTTTTTAAGAACAAAGATATTCGAAGATATAGGATATTTTGATGAACGTTATTTTATGTATGGAGAAGATTTTGATTATTATCGTCGTATTCATACAAAATATAAAACAATATTTTATCCTTTAGTCTTTATTATTCATAAACACAAAAAAGAATCATATAAAAATAAAAAATTATT